>JAGBGB010000288.1 GCA_017936205.1 Oscillospiraceae bacterium | reverse complement strand
TTCCCATAGGCAAGCCCATAGACAATGTGAAGGTCTATGTGGTGAATCGTCACGGACAGCTACAGCCCATTGGTCTGCCCGGCGAGCTATGGCTTGGCGGCAGGGGACTGGCAAGAGGCTATATCCATGATGAGGAGCGGACAGCAGAACGCTTTGCACCCGATCCCTTCTGTCCGGGACAGCGGATCTACAAGACCGGCGATCTGGGCATGTGGCTCCCTGATGGGAACCTCCTGTATCTTGGACGGAATGATCATCAGGTCAAGGTCAGAGGCAACCGTGTAGAACTTGGTGAGATCGATGCACTGATCCGTCAGCTGGATTGTGTGAAGGATTGCGCAGTGATCCTTCGTCCCGATTCCAGAGGAGATAATGCCATTTTTGCCTATATCTCGGCTGCTGAGGAGCTTGATCTGTCTGGGATCAAGGAAATGCTGAGTTCTAAGCTTCCTTCTTACATGATCCCCGCTGCTATGATGCAATTACCATCCATTCCTTACACAGCTAACGGTAAATTAGACCCTTTGGCACTTCCTGTGGTGGATCAATCGGATCTTACTTCCTATATCGAGCCGAGGACGGACACAGAACGGCTCTTGTGTCAAGTATTTTCCAAGGTTCTGGGAATAGAGCAGGTCGGAATCAAGGATAGCTTCTTCGAGCGTGGTGGACACTCGCTGCTTGTTGTTTCTCTCTTGAATGAGATTGAGACTCAAATAGGGCTTCGTCCTTCTTTCCGAGATATATTTCATTGTCCCACTGTAGAGGAGCTTGCTGCGTTCCTTACTGCAAGAAATGCAGATCAGGCTGCGATCATTCCCACTGCGGAAAAGCGTGAATATTATCCTGCCTCAAATGCGCAGAAGAATATTTATCTTGCTCAGCAGCGAGATCCGGACAGCACAGTCTATCATATACCTCTTTCATACTCTGTTTCCGGCAGTGTGGATCCCGTGACTATGGAGATGGCATTGCGTATGCTGCTCCGGCGACACGAGCCTCTTCGCACAGCGTTCCGTGTTTTTGATGGAGAAATATGTCAGGTAATATCAGAGCGTGCTGAGATCGCT
Source organism: Oscillospiraceae bacterium (assembly GCA_017936205.1). Lineage (GTDB taxonomy): Bacteria > Bacillota > Clostridia > Oscillospirales > Oscillospiraceae > JAZOXB01. Next base: position 1,965 of record JAGBGB010000288.1, on the reverse strand, counting down.
GTGCCGATTTTGTCCCTTGACGAGAATGCTTCCTTTGAGGATGCTTTCCAATCTTTTGTTAAACCCTTTGATTTAAGTCAAGCACCGTTAGTTCGTGCTTCTATTGTAAAGAAAGATGGAGAAATCCGTCTGTTTATAGATCTGCACCATATCATTGCAGACGGAGCGAGCATGCCGATTCTGCTGCAAGATTTGGCACGATTATATGCAGGAGAGGCCCTTCCGGCACCTAAATTGCAATATAAGGACTTCAGCCAGTGGTTGGGAGCTCAGGATTTTTCCGAGCTTCAGGATCGGTGGAAGGAAGCATGTAGAGAAATTCCGGAAGCCCCTGATCTTCCCACAGACCATGTAGGCAGGGCACTTAGCTCCTCACAAATTCAGCTTCCTGTAGGAAGTGCACTATTAACAGATCTACAGAGGGTTGCATCTTCTGCGAAAACGACTCTGCATAATGTTCTTCTTTTCGCAGCTATGCTGACAATGGAACGCTTCAGTGGACAGAAGAAGCTCTCTGTGGGGATCCCTGTTTCTATGCGATCTGCTGTAAATTTAGGAGATATGATCGGTATGCTGGTCAATGTTCTTCCTGTAAGCTGTGATTTTAGTGTGGATCGTTCGGTACTGCAGCAGATCAAGGAATTGGAGCAGAAGGTTCTGTTTGCAAATCAGGGTGTCCTGTGTGATCTGCAGTCTATGCAGAATGCTGCACCGCCCGTTCGAGTGGTGTTTTCATACGAACGTGGGGTCCCGACGACTCTGAAGCTGGGCGAAGCAAAGCTGTCGACTGTGAGCAATACCCAATCTACTGCAAAATATGATCTAATTATTGGCGCCACGGAAGAAGCTCAGGAGCTAATGCTGACGATCAGCTATGCCAAGGAGTTGTATGAAGAAGCTACAGCATGGAGTATGCTGAACAGCTTCCATGCAGTCCTTCAGGAGCTAAGTGTGGATCCTCAGATTCTATGTTCCGAGATATCTGCAAGGAGTGAGGAGCAAACAGAACTTCTTCATAGCTACGCAGGATCCATAGAGGAGGATCCAACTCGGGATTCAGTTCTCGACAGGATCCGCAGTGAAGCCGTTCTTCACCCCGATGCAACAGCACTTGTATACGAATGTCGGCGTATTAGCTACAGGACCATGATGCAGAAGGCTGATGCCTACGCCTTCCAATTTGCTGAACAATCCGTCGGTTCCGGTGATTTGGTGGCTGTCCTTCTTGAGGATGGTATAGAAGCCATTTGCGTACTTCTTGGTATTTGTTTGACAGGTGCTGCCTATCTTCCTTTAGACATTCACACACCGGATGCGCGCATCGGAACCATTCTTGAAAACAGCGGCTGCAAATTTGTGGTGACTGACTCCGTGAATTGCCACAGGATCCATCATTGCCGTAGCATCCTTGCACAGCCTCAGCTTCGTTCCGAGCAGGAGTTTGTAAGTAGGGCTCGTCTATCAGATGTGGCATATGTGATCTATACTTCCGGCTCCACCGGTGTTCCTAAGGGTGTTGAAATTACTCACTCGGGGCTGAAGAATCTGGTTTGCTGGCATTTGCGTCAGTTTGAGCTTTCCTGCAATGATGTGACCACACGGTTTGCCGGATTTGGATTCGATGCATCTGTGTGGGAGATATTCCCGTCTTTAGCCGTGGGCGCATCGATCCATGTGATCCCACAGAGCATGAGATTAGATCTGAATGCACTGTGCACATATTATAATGAGCAGGGGATCACAGTTAGCTTCCTGCCTACACCGATTTGTGAGCAGTTCCTGAAGCTGGAATGTCCTAAACTCAGGATCCTTCTGACCGGCGGCGATAAGTTGAACCATTTTGAAACCCAAAATGGCTATCGATTATTCAACAACTATGGACCTACGGAAAACACAGTCGTTGCCACTGCCTGCGAGGTTCTTGAGGCATGTTCTAATATTCCTATAGGAAGACCGATCACTAAT
>JAGBGB010000287.1 GCA_017936205.1 Oscillospiraceae bacterium | reverse complement strand
GCTATGAAAACTTATATCGGAACTAAGGTCATTGAGGCCGAGCCTATGACAAGAGGCGACTACAACCAGTCCAAGGGATGGACACTTCCTGTAGGTGAGAATCCCGAAGACGAGGGCTAACGTGTGATTTATCCTGACGGATATATCAGCTGGAGCCCTAAGGAGGTCTTTGAGAACACCTACCGTGAGATCGGCGAGGTGGACGAGCTCACCATGCCCCTGCTCAGAACCAAGTATACAAGGGTGTTTGTCGAGAGTGCGTTTGCCTACAACGATCCCCACAATTACTTTGTCGCAAAGGCTGAGGATAACCGCGGCCTGTGCCACATCCACTTTCAGGAAGGTCCTTGCATTGAGGCAGGCGTGAACGGCGTGGGCAACGAGGATCTGATCTGCATGGTCATTGATCGTCTGGAGCATTTCCAGAACAGCGAATTCGCCTGCCGGGAAAATGCACTGGCAATCACGAAACTGGAAGAGGCTCTACTGTGGCTGCATAAGCGAACCATGGCCAGAGAGCAGCGTGGTGTCGAAGGCACCCACATCGTATAAGGAGGAATAGGTAATGCTTACCATTATCGAAAGGTATACAAAGAACAATCCTGCATATCTGAACAACCTGAATAAGGCTGATTCACGATATGTTGAATTCCAGTGCATTGGCCCCAAGGGTGCAGTGCTGCACTCCATTGGCACTCCCCAGCCTTTGGCGAGGGTGATCGCAGAATACTTCGATAGCCCTGAAGCGGCAAGGGCTCAAGCATCTGTCCATGGTGTATTGCAGGCTGATGGTACATACTATAAGCTTGCACCTGATAACTTCCGCATGTGGCATGCGGGCGGGACTGCGAATAATACTCACATGGGCATTGAGATGACCGAGCCCGATTGCATCTGGTACGATGCTTCTAAGGGCTATAAGCTCCACATCCGTAATACATCTAAGGCTTTGGATCATGTGGTCAAGACCTACGGCTGTGCTGTTGAGCTTTTCGCTGATCTTTGCATTCAGCACAACTGGGATCCTCTGGAGGACGGAGTTATCCTCAGCCACAAGGAATGCTACGAGCGAGGCATCGGCAGCAACCACGGAGATCCGGAGCATCTGTGGGATGCCCTCAACACCGGTTACACCATGGATACCTTCCGGGCAGCGGTGGCAAAACGGGTGAAGGAGCTGGAAGCAGAAACTCTCGATAAGAAGATCGAGGTTATCGTTAAGCAGATCCTGAACGATAACCGGAAATCCCAGGAGAAAACCGAACTGCGCTATAAGACTCTGGCAGATCTGAAGGCTGCTCCCAATAGCCAGCACTATCTGCCCACTGTGGAGAAGCTGATTGCAAAAGGCTACTTGAACGGCAAGGGCGGTTCCGGAGATGATCTGATCCTGGACTTCTCTGAAGATTCCATCCGCATCCTCGTAACCCTCGACCGTGCCGGAGTTTACGGCGAATAGTCTTTCCAACTCTGTGTAAACTCGCAGGAATGGATATGTTTTAAAATATGTTCAAGCAGCCTGCTGAGTACATTTCTTGGCAGGCTGCTTTTTTAAAAATGAAAGTAACTGAGGGGGTCTGTGACCTATGATGGAAAAAAGGTTGACAGATGGGAGGTGTGAGAAATGTCCGATAAGCCGAGCTATGCCGGAAAGGTGAAGAATTCCGGTGCGCAGTATGTGGAGGCGATCCACAAGCAGCCCCAGCCCGCCGATCAGAGCCGGATCAAGACCGGCAAGGATCTTCGTGTCAAGGGCGGAAAGGGCTAATGCTCTAAAATCCAAAAAGTGAGGAGACAATTATGAATGGTGAAACAAATCCCTGGTGGGAGAGATCCGGATTGACCCCACCCGAGGAAGGCGGAAAAGAGCAGGAACTCGCCGAGCCTGCAGAAAATACCGGAACAGACGAAGGCGGAAAAGAGCAGGAGCCCGCCGAACCTGCTGTAACAACTGAACCCGGAACCAATGAGACCAATCCTCAGCCTGCTTCTGAAAGTCCCACAGGTGCAGCTCAGTCCGTGGTAGATCCCAAAAGCAACGGTCAGAGTCCGGAGCAGAACAGATCCGAGGCTCAGAAGCGCAGAACTCTTGAGCGAGAAATGCGTGAGCAGCAGATTCGGGACGAAGAAGCTAAGAAGCATGGGGAAGCGATCAAGAAAATTTTTGCCTCTCTCGGCTTAAAGGATACATCGGGTAAGCCTATTGAAACCATGGAGGCCTATGAGCAGTATCAGAGCGACCAGCGCATGCAGAAAATGCGCCGGGACTTGAAAGCGGGGCAGTTGACCCCTGAATCTCTGCAGGAGGCTCTTCTGCAAATTCCTCAGGTTCAGGGCGTCATCCAGAGGGCAGAGGATGCCACAAAGGCTGCTCAGAAGGTGGAGCAGGATGCAAAAGCTGCTCAGTACAGGGCAAACATGGAAAGCGAGCTTGCGGAGATTCGGAAGCTCAATCCGCAAATCAAAACCACAGACGATATTATCCGCATGGAGACGGGACCGGAATATGCACGGCTGATCAGAATCGGCGTGAAACCCTCTGAGGCTTACAAGATCGCAAATTTTGACAGTATCCGTGCAAAGGATCGTGCTGCTGCAGAGCAAGCGGCGCGAAATGCAGTAGCCGGGAAGGCTCATATCCAGAGTTCACCGACTGCAGCGGGAAACCCCCTGACGGTTCCTGCTGACTATGCCCGGAATATGCGGAGGTACATTCCCGGTATTTCTGATGCCGAAATCGCTAAATACTACAAGCAATTCCAATCTCAGTCCAAATAAGGAGGGACGAAATATGTCTATTAAGCCGTATGCCTCTCCTCCCGGCGGCTGTGTACCCTGGGAGTATATGGAGGCGGCAGTCATGGAGAACTGCCAGGTGGGACTGGCTCTGACCGTTACTGACGGAAAGCTCTGTCCCGCAACGGGCTCTACGAAGCCCAAATACATCAGCATGTATGGCAAGCCCACCACAGAGGGTCAGCAGATCCCTGTGATTCCTGTTCATGCTAACATGAAGTTCGTGACTCGCTTCTCTGCAGATGCGTCTGCTGTGAAGGTGGGTGACAAGGTTACCATTGATGAGAGCGGACTGTACGCCACTGCCACCACCGCAGATGGAGTGCTGGAGATCGTCTCCATGGATGGAACCGCAGCCGATGATGAAGTCATCGTGCGTATTACATAAAAGGAGGGATCATTATGTCCGGAGGAATTGTTTTTTCTGTAGCCACTGGGGCTAAAGAATCTGCCGTTTTCGGAATGGTTCAGGATCCTATGAAGGCTCTGATCATCCGTGACAATGAGGCATGGATGAACAATGAGCAGAATCTGGTAGACAAGATCTTCAAGCCTTTCAGGTTGGATACGGCTACCGGCTCCATTCAGGAGATGGGGAATCTCGGCGAGATGGAGATGGTCGGAGAAAATGGAGGGTATCCAAGAAGTGAAATCGAGGAAGGATTCAAGAAGATCTTCTTTGCAGAGGAGTGGAAGAAGGAAGTAGCCATTTCCCAGACGGCTATGGAGGATCAGGTGAGCAATGCTCTCACTGAAAAGGCCAGGGAGCTGATGGACGCCTACCATCGAACCCGCAATAGCTTCTTCTGGGGCTTGCTTGGATCTGCACTGCAGAATAAGCACTACCTGAGAAAGGGTAAGACTATTTCTGTGGATACCATGGATGGTGTCAAGCTGTTTTCCACCGCCCACCCCAGCAAGTTCGATCCCAAACTGAAGCAGAGCAATGCTTTCTCTAATGCCTTCTCTGCCGGTGCCCTCGGTAAAGTTTCTACCGAATTGCAGAATGTCCGCACAGACAACGGTGAAATTGCCGGTCTGATCCCGGATACCATTATCATTCCCAACACCGAGGAAGCCAAGAGAGAAGTGTTCGGTGCCGTAGGCTCCTATCATAATCCTGATGAGCAGGCGAGCAACAAGTTCAACTATCTCTTCGGTAATTGGAATGTGATGGTAGTACCCTGGTTGGTTCCCTTCTGCACTGCGGGACAGCCCTTCCCATGGATCGTCATGGCAAGCGCCTTCAACGAGAAGCGTTACGGTGCTGTGGACATCAGGCGAGTAGATCCTTCCATCAAGAGCTATATTGATGAAGGGACGGATGCCAACATCTGGGCCATGCGTACCCGTTTCAGCGGAGCCTTTGGCAACTGGCGCGCCTTTGCTGCCGGCGGATTACCCTTCGGTAAGGAAATCTGATCGGAAAACTCACTCATCCGAGGGTGCTTCGGCACTCTCGGTTTTTGGTAATTAGATAGGAGGTAGAAAGGTGCGGAAAAGCAGAACCAAAAGAGACCGTCAGCTAAATCAAGCGGTGGATCTTGTTAGGTGGTGGCAAAACCTGTGCGCTACGAATAACGAGACCTTTCTTCCTCTTTTCTTCGATGAGCACAAGCATCTTGTCCTGAAGGGGAGTGCAGGCTCGGGAAAATCCATTTTTGCAGGAAGAAAGATATTGGAACGCTGTGCTACGGAAGCGGGACATAGGATGCTTGTGGTCAGAAAAGTAGCCAAAACGCTTCGGGAAAGCTGTTTCGACCAGCTCAAGAAGCAGGCTTATCAATACTATCCTGATGCGATTAAGAAGATCCCTCAGGGAAAAAGCTCAGATATGTATTTGCTTTTCAAGAATGGCTCGGAGATCATCTTTGCCGGACTGGATGATGTAGAAAAGCTAAAGTCCATCCATGACATTACAGGAATTTGGATCGAGGAAGCATCTGAGCTGGATCAAGAGGATTTCGCACAGTTAGACATTCGTTTGCGTGGCGACTCAAAATACTATCAACAGATCATACTTACCTTTAACCCGGTAAGCATTACTCACTGGCTGAAAAAGCGATTCTTCGATGAGAAGGATCCTCAAGGCCGTGTGCGTACCCATGAGTCCACCTATAAGGATAACCGATTTCTTGAAGAGAAGGACAGAATTACACTTGAAGATTTTAAGCGAACGGATCCCTATTACTATCAAGTTTACTGTCTTGGACAATGGGGAGTCATTGGGCAGTCTATCTTTGATAAGACAGTGATCGGTGACAAACTGCTCCACCTGCCGAAGCCGGAGAAGTTTGGTGAGTTCGCTTATGACTATAATGGTCTGAACATTACCTCCATCCGCTTTGTTGCCGGGGACGAGGGAGAAATAACTGTATATGAAAGCCCGAAGTCGGGACACCCCTATGTGATCGGTTGCGACACTGCAGGGGAAGGCAGTGACTGGTTTGTTGCTCAGGTCCTTGATAACTCTAACGGTAGGCTGGTAGCAAAATACCGAGTGCGTACAGATGAAGATTTGTTTGCCCGGAAGGTCTACTGCTTGGGGATGTGGTACAACACAGCTTTGATCGGCGTGGAGGCGAACTTCTCTACCCATCCGATCAAGGAGCTGGAAAGAATGAATTATCCGAAGCTTTATATGCGTGAAGTTGAGGATAGTATTACGAGGAAACTGAAAATGTCTCTTGGTTTCCGCACGGATTCCCTTACCAGACCTTTGATCATTTCGGAGCTGAAAACCATTATGCGTGAGCATCCTGAGTTGATCAATGACGAGGATACGCTGAATGAAATGCTGACCTTCGGTCGTAATTCTAAGGGACGGCCTGAGGCAGCAGAAGGGGCACACGATGACTGCATTATGGCACTGGCCATTGCTTACTACATCAGAACGCAACAGAGCTTTGCTGTAGTTGGAGCAAGGACAGGGAAGAAGATCCACTGGGAAAGAGATATGTACGAAGACTATTACAGAGCGAGCCCTGAGGAGCAGGCTTTGCTTATAGCCCGCTGGGGGAATCCCTTCGATTAGGAGGTTGCATGCTACAAAATATACATATTGCAGCGGGTCCCTTGCCTGCAGAGACCGGGGATCTGCGACAGGATTATCAGAATATAAGAAATTATTTAGAAGCTTTGCTCCGTGCTTTGGAGCAGAGCTTTGACCAGATCGATCAAAAGATAGGGGGTGGGAAGAATGTCTAAGCTACCGTCCATGCCGAGAAAGGACAAAATCTATAAGTCGGAGCAGATGAGCTTCGGAGGACTTCGACACTATGAGAATTGCAGTGATGGAGAAATCTATGATATGTCCAACATGATCTGCGACAAGTACCCGATCTTAGTTACCAGGTCAGAGAGAGAACGGATCCCACCTGTGGGAGAGGGTGTAACGCAGATTTACGCCGATAATGGGGCGATTCTCAGCGTTTGGCAGTCTGCTATTACGTACAACGGAATAGAACTGGTCCATGGGATCCGAGATAGAGAAAAAGCGTACTTTGTGCGGTTTGGAAACCGAGTTGTTTTGATGCCGGATAAGCTGCTCCTAAATTTGACTTACAGGATTCTTGGATTTGCATCAGAGGATAGCTTCCCAACGGATCCTGAGGAGGGTGACTGCTACGCAGTGCCGGATATAGAAGGCTATAAGCTGAGAGTGTGGAATGGGACAGAGTGGGCAGATGCCGGATACTTCGCTGAGCGTATTGAATATTCCATTGCGAATGCGGCAGCGAGCTTTGGAAATGGAACATCGTATGGAAAGGAAGCAAAAGCGAACTCGATCTGTTTCGAGGCTTTATCTACGCTTAGTGTGAATGTGCCGGGAGGACTGAAGGAGGGAGACGCAGTAACGATTGAAGGGTGCTCTGTAGATCAGAGAAACAATAAGACTGTGATCATCCGGGAAATCGGTGAGGATGAGAGCGGGAATCTGATCCTTCGATTTTCGGAAAACTGCTTCTTTATGCCGGAGAGCGAGGCCGGAACGGCGGTTGAGAGCTTCCGGGAAGAAAACATCACAGTAAAACGGACAATGCCGGATATGGATATCCTGTTTGAACACGGGAACCGATTATGGGGTGCGAAAGGAAAAGAGCTCTTCGCCTCCAAAATAGGGGACCCTCGGAATTGGAACTGCTATGATGGACTGTCTACAGATAGCTGGTATCTTGCCACTCAAGGAAAGGGAGAGTTTACTGCCGGGATTTCCTATGGCTATCCCAGGTTCTTCAAAGAAGGCAGCATGCTTAAAGTGTACGGTTCCATTCCCTCTGCGTTTCAGACCTCAGAGCAGCTGATCCTTGGGGTGAAGGAAGGTGAAAACAGAAGTTTGACCCACTGCCATAATTTGCTGTTCTGGTTATCTCCTAAAGGAATGGTGATCTATAACGGCGGATCAGCAAGCCTGCAGGAACAGGTGTTCGGCGACTGGGAGCTGCAGAATGTCGTAGCCTGTGGGGATGTGCGGTATGCATTCTTTGGAGCGGACATTGGCCCTCACCCTATTGCAGAAGGGGAAAGGGCGTATGCCGTATTCAGGTATGACACAGAACGACAGCTTTGGAGCAAGGAAGAATCTCACGGCTTCTTACGGAGTTTGAGTTTCGACGGAGGACTACTGTATGGTCTGTACGATGGGGGAGAAATTGAGGTATTTAACGGTGCTGAATCGGGAAACCGTAAAAAAAGGGAGGAGCCGTTCTCCTCTTATGTAGAATTCGGTGACTTTACGGATGGGCAAACGAATCAGAAGGGACTTAGCCGTCTGAACATTCGACTTGCAGTAGAACGGGACAGCTGGGTTGAGCTTTGGATCCGATACGACTCAGAAGGTGAGTGGAGAAGACTGAGAAGAATGGAGCATTGCGGAAAGAGTGTCACGACGATTCCCGTGATCCCACGACGCTGCGACCATTACCGAATCCGCTTTGAGGGCTATGGGGCGTGGAAGCTGTTCTCTATAGCGAGAGAAAGATCGATTGGCAGTGCCAAATCATAAGGAGGAATTATGAAACAGGAGGAAAAGAACCTGCAGATATGGCAAGATAGACTGGATAAGAACCTGAGTGCATATCAGCCTGTTCTGGAAAAGATCCGGAAGCGGGAAGAGCAGTATGCAGGATGTCGGGTGATCGAGCCTACCACCGAGCGAGACTACACTAAGAACGGTCAAAAGAGAAAGACTGCCCATGTGTGGAATATTACTGCAGAGAACATTGATGCGATTATTGACAGCTCTATTCCTATGCCGAAGGTGGTAGCCCTGCGGAAGCAGGACGAGCCCCTTGCGCGGAAGATTGAGAATATGCTCCGGAATGAGCTGGAACGGCTGCCCATTGAGACCATCAACGATAAAGCGGAGCGAACGGCTAAAAAGCAAGGGGCTGTTGGCTTGCTGCCTGAGTGGGACAGTTCGCTTCGTACCCATAATACAGTAGGCGAAAACACGCTCCGTGTGATCCATCCCAGAAAGATCGTGCCTCAGGATGGTGTGGAGGATCTGGAGGATATGGACTATTACTTCGTACGGATTCCAATGACCCGGAAGGCCATAG
>JAGBGB010000286.1 GCA_017936205.1 Oscillospiraceae bacterium | reverse complement strand
GTCTTCGCCCGAGAAACTACCGAATGGCAAAGAGCATCGTTCTTTTTGAGTGTGGTTCAAAATCGTAGTGCCACGGGCGAAGACACAGCTTCGCCTCTACAGCGCATGATTTTCGCTGAAGGCCTTGCTATATAGCGGTTTGCTTATTAAAGGTTATAACCTGAAACCTTTATTATTATGTTAGAAGGCAGCCACTAATTGATGTTTATCATTAGAGGCTGCCTGTTTATATGATCAATCGCTTTGGATATACCGCATTAGGATTGTTGCGACCTGTGCCCTTGTGGCTGCACCTCTTGGCTGTAGCGTCAGAGTATTTCCGGACTTTATACCTCCGATGAGCCCCTCTGCATTTGCCCACATCATTGCTTCTATTGCGTAGCCGCTGATTTGAGATGCATCAGAAAATTGAGTTAGATCAGCTGTTTTCTGGGTATCCTCCCCCTTCATTGCTGCATATCGGCACAGGATAGTTGCGATCTGCTCTCTGGTCACATTTCCGTTGGGATTAAATTTTCCTTTTCCGACACCATTTATGATGTTCTTCTCTGTTGCCCATTGCACTGCAGTTGTATACCAGCTGTCTTCGATCACATCGGAGAAGCTTTCTGTTCCTTCAGCAGCCGGCTCTCCCTCCAGTCGCCAGAGGACGGTTACAAGCATGGCTCTGGTCATATTTTTCTCCGGGGAGAATCTTCCGGCTTCTGTCCCGTTGAACAGGCCGGTTTCTGCACAGAACTCGGCACCCTCCTTATACCATACCTCGTTAGGCACATCAAAGAATCGATTCCCTTCACCGGTATAAATACGGGCAAGACCAAACTTATCGTTTCGTTTAAAGATCACGTTTTCTGCTTTCTCATAATTCCAGAGCTCAAATGGTTGCTGATTTAATTCTTTTCCTGTTTTGTCTATCAGGAATTTGCCTCCTCTTTCCTTGCTATAGGCTGCAGTGACATGAGGGTTCCCGGAATCCGTACAGGAGGTATAGTGGTGATCGGCGATCACTTGACCGTCTAAAGTACAGATTTGCAGACTTCCGTTTTTCATCACACCGAAGAAGTCTCCTGCGGGGAAGGCGGAATTGCTCCCTTCTCCGTGGAATAATTCCTTCCCGTCCAGTGTGTAGATGGATTCGCTTCTGTCCGGGTGGAAGGATACGATCACCTTCTGCTTCAGGTAGGCCCGACAATTTCCCGGAACAACAAAGGAGCCGGACAGGTCTGCTTTATAAAAACGGTATTCCCCTTCGTTATACATTACGAAGCCCAGCTCTGTGGTGCCGCAGAATGTTCTTGAAGGCTTATTCGGTTCTTCAGGTCTCTCGCTGGTAGGGATCAAGGATCCCTTCAGGGTTTGCAGTACCTTCTGTTCCAGATCGATAATCACATAATCATTCTCTGCTTTTTGATACAGGATCTTATCGTTACCCAGATAATTGATAACCAGATTAGTCGAGCGATCCAGATGAACAGCTTGAATATCGAAGAGATAATTTGCCCATCTGTCATACACACGATAGAAGGATTTATCGTCTTCCGCATAATGGAGGATGAAGCTGCTACCGTCGGGGGACGGGAAGATCTGGCAACCGGGTACTTCATCTCCGAATGCTCTTTCCCCTTCTAAGTTATAATAGCAATAGGAGTGGGCATCTATTTTGAATAATCCATCAGTCACTTGCTTGATCGGGGAATAGGAGCTGGTATTATACAACAGATTACCTTCGGGAGTTGCCATCATGTAATGGTAAACGGGTGTGGTTCCGTTTGAAATTTGTCCTACATAGCGCAGGAGGATACAACGCTCCGGAATGATATCATAGATCTGATAGTTTGCTTTAGGAGGATCGGGGACTTCTGTGGCATTTCCGCTGAAGTCGAAATGATCAATGGTTCCGTTGGGAAGAAGTCCACGTACCAGAGAATAGCCCTTCTCGATCTTCTGATACCTATAGTTCGTAAGGGTCTTCCCACCACGGCAGAGAGCAAAAGCACCATTCATTTTCACGGCGAATAAATCGCCTCCCACATATTCTACTTCCTCAAAAGGGCCTTCCTTCAGGACAGTTCCGTTGATATCCATGATCCCTTTGCTATCCTGCTTTTCAAAAATCATATACCGATCTGAGGCATAGCTCAGTTCCGTAACACCCTCCATGGTTCCTGTACCCTCGCGGATGATATATTGCAGCTCTGCAGCAGCAACCTCCTGTGCACCGTGGACAGTGGGGAGCAGCAAAGAAGCCATAAGTAATAATGCCATTGTCAAAGAGAAAAGTTTTTTCATAAGAGCCTCCTTGTTAAAACTTGAATGTTTTTGCTTTGTATTGGATACATTCTAATGATATCATACACAAATCTAATTGTCAATAACATATTCCATATATCACGTTCCATATATCACGAAAAGAATTTTCCAACCAATAAAAATTGACACAAATTCCCGATGATGCTATACTATAGGAAAGTCTTTCTTGGAAGGAGTTGCTGCCGGATGCCGAGTTGTGTGATCCTTGGGCTCCTTAGCGGACAGTATATTATTGAATTATGGAGTGAGTTACTATGTTGAAGATCGGTTTTACCTGCTCTACGGAGCCTCAGAATTTTTATTTGCGTACCAGATATACCCGTGTGTTTTTGGAATGTGCCAAGGCAGCGGGCTATGAGGATGTGGTTCCCTATATTCTGCCCATTGTGGAGGATCCCAAGCTGATCCGCATGTATGCGGAGGAGCTGGACGGTTTTCTTTTCACCGGGGGAGACGATGTGGATCCGGCTTCCTATGGGGAAGAGAAGCTGCCGGAGTGTGGGGACATTGAGCTGGAGCGGGATCGCTTCGAGCTGGCACTCCTGAAGGAGGTCACGGAGCTGCAGAAGCCTGTATTCGGCATCTGCCGTGGGATCCAGATCATGAATACCTTCCTTGGGGGCACCCTCTGGCAGGATCAGCCCTCTCAGCTTGGAAAAACAGAGCACTGCACCAAGGATGAACAGGGCCATACCCACCATCCTGTGAAGCTGGCTCCCGGTTTTCTTATGGATCTGGTGGGAGCTGAGGAGATCATGACCAACAGCTACCATCACCAGTCCGTCAAGCAGCCGGGGGAGGGCGTCTCCTGCGTAGCCTTCAGTGATGGCGAAATCGTAGAAGCCATTGATTTTCCTGAGCTTCCCTTCTTCCGTGGTGTCCAGTGGCACCCGGAGGTCAAGCCCGACGAGATCTCCCAAGCCCTCTTTGCCCAGTTCTTAGAGGCGGTGAAGGCATCAAAGGAAGCATAGGAAGTCCTATGAGAAAAAAGAAAAAGCCGAGTAAGTATGTCTGGTGCTCCATTGGTGCGTTATTTTTCTTGTTGGCACTCCTCTATGCTTTAGAAGCGAGTGAGGGTTGCCTTGCAATTTCTGCTCATTTCGGGATAAAACAGGATAAGATCCAAAGGGAAACCCGAATATGTACACAGGTTGAGATCATTCGAAGACCCTCCGGACGCGGTAGTTACAAGCTGAAAAGCTATAACTTCCACTTGAGCAACGGAGAGGTATACCGATTGCCCTCCAACGAGCTGGAGAAGGCAGGGATCACAGACGAGAAGCTGTGAGCTTTAGAGGGCTCTGCTGTGACTGTAGAGTATGTGGAAAGTCGATTTCTCCATTCCTACTGTCCCTTGCTATCTCTGGAGGTAGGAGAGGAAACCGTAATTCCCAAGGAGATCACCTTGTGGAGGTGGAATACCAGCTGGGAGGCAACGGTGCTTGCCTTTAGCACCTTCGGCGGTTTCGGAGTCATTGCGATTCTGAGTAACTGCATTTATGTCTATGTGGTAACTAAACGAAAACAGGCAAGACGCCGCCGAAAAAAGCTCCGCCGCCAACAGCAGCTGGAACGAAAAGCACAGAACTCTAAAGCCAAGAAGAATGAGTAAATCTCATAAAGCCATGTGTATAATCAAGAGGCTATGCTTCAAATTCCGATTTATCGCACAGTTTGATTTACCCCTTCGTAGGGGCGCGCATTGCGCGTCCG
>JAGBGB010000285.1 GCA_017936205.1 Oscillospiraceae bacterium | reverse complement strand
CACACAGGCCGTTCCCTACGGTGTTGTACGAAGCACTCGTCGACAAAGCGGAATTTACCGCACCCTTCGTAGGGGCGCGCATTGCGCGTCCGGTTCATGGCGTTACGCCATGAACACAAAAACCACCGAAAAAGATGTAATATCTCCAAAAAACGAAACATGTTTCACAACCACCAATTCTTGGTGGTTGTCGGACGCGCAATGCGCGCCCCTACGAAAGGTACGGAAAATCGGAATTTGAAAGCGAAAACGGAAAAGATAGAGCTGTCTCAAAGCATCCTCTTTTTGAGACAGCCCTTATGCTATTATGACATGAAATATTGCTTTGCACTGTCGCTGTAGGCGAACAGACAGCTGCATAGGTGACCTAAGGTGCCTGTCTTCCCCCTGCCGTAGGTATCCGGGCTGTAGGTCAGGCTATTGGATACAGGTTGATTTCCCTCATAAACGACGGCGGTCAGCACCGTACGCAGCTCTGCGGCGGTGAGCCCCTCGAAGCGGTAGCAGTAACGGCCTGCCAAATCACCGTAGGGCTCTGCCTCCGTCAGAACAGCTTCCGTTTCCTTCCCGAACAGGTCGGTATATCGGACACGAATGCTCAGAGCCTCTACAAAGCCGCTGTAGTCCCGAGCATCGATGACATAGAGAACAGCTACCTTAGTATTCAGATCCAGAGCCTTTCCCATCCATTGGATCGCAGGTGCAGACAGCTCGTCGCCTTGCGTGTTTTGATCTCCAAAGCTCACAGCCTCCAAGTCGGACAGGTAAGACCTCTGTGTCTCTGTCATAGCCGCATCCACAAGAGCATCTGTTCTATAACCCTTAAAGCTCTGAGCAGCCCCACCGTAGCGGAGCAGATCCGCACAAAGGGTCTTTAGTGTCTCCGTTGCTCCTTCTTTTTCCATCTGTGCATAAGCATAGGCTCCGATACTGTACTCATCTGCTGCAGAGTAGTAAGGCTGCCTGTCTTTGCTTCCATAAAGTACAGCCTGCAAGGAGGTGTTCATATGCACAGCGGTCAAGCCATGCAAGGTGAAGTAATACTTCCCGTCCCTTAACTCAGGGCGCAGACGAACATTCACTTCCTCCGCCTCAGTATTTCCTTCGTATTCCCTGTATCTGCATTCCAGATAGACGGTGTCCATTTGGTATCCCTCCAATGCGGAGGCGTACAGGATATAATTCACAGAAATATCACTGGCAAGATTCAGGGAATGATAGATCCTAAGGCTGCTGTCCTGAACAGGGGCTAAGAACTCAGGTTCTTCACAAACGCAGCTTCCCTCTGTAAAGCTGTGGGCTTCTCGAAGTCTGTAGGCACATCTTGTACAGGATACTTCATGTTCCGTATGATCCAAATTGATGTATTGCAGGCTGTGTCCCAAGGCTGCAACGGTCTGCTGTGCCTTGATCACTGCGTTACAGACGGAGCAATGGCTGCCCTCGGTCTTTCCCGCTGCGGTACAGGTTGCAGCAACTGCCTCATCTACCACCGGGGTATGTCCCTTGGCTGCAACTGTCTCGGTCTTCCCTGCATTGCACAGAGTACAGGTAAAGGTTTTGATCCCCGTTGCTGTACAGGTAGGCTGGGTTGTGATCGTCCCCTTGTTCCATGTGTGGGCTGCAGTTTTGCTGTAGCCGCAGGTGCAGGCAGCCTTATGGTTCGCACCATCGATCCTGCTGTAGCTGTAGCTGTGGGCAGCAGCATCAAACTGGGCTGTTACTACGGTATCGGCTGTGATGTTGCTCAGAGCCTTATCCCAGCCCTTGAAGGTGTAGTGATAGGTGTCGTCGCTGGCCTTGGTGGGTGTTGCCCCGGTATAGTCGGCAGTTTCTCCCTTATGGACGAGCTGTGTTCCAAGAATGCTACCATTCGCCCCCTTAAAGGTGACTGTATACCGTGGAGTAGGCAAGCCTGACTCCGGTCCGATGTAGAGGTAGTCAACAGAAATCACTCCGGACTTCCCCACAGCCGAATGCACATTGAGGAAGCACATACGGATAGACTCGATCTGCTTTGCCCCTGTGTAGGCTGCATTGTCATGGAGCTTCTGTGTCAGGACGAAGTATGCACCACCGTTCAGATTTGAAGTTGGGATGTTATGATTGGCACAGCCTGCCATGGTTCCCGTTCCCGTGGTGTCGTAGTAAAGGCGGAATTGCGGGTTCGATCCACTTTCTACGGCACAATTCTCCATCTTAAACCGTATCTGCACATAATCCTGAGCTCCGGGAGTATAATTCAGTGCCGTATTAGCCAAGCTGTTCCCCATATCCGTGGTCTGGAGATAAGGCGAAACACCGTCAGATGCATAATTGGTCGTCGTGGGAGCAATGTGGAAATAAACTGTATCGGAGCCATAAATAGGTGCAGAAGATCGTTTCGGATTGTAGCCCCAATAGCCACGGTCATAGTTGTAGCCGCCATAGGCAGGGTCCGCATATCTGGCAATGGCTGCAGTATCCCCACGGAAGTCAAAGAACAATGCATCTGCAGCAGATCGGTCATCTGCTTGATCGGTCAGCGTGGGATAGCCCTTATTCCGCAGTCTTGTATCTACACAATAGGCAGTGCCTAATTTAGCAGCAGCCCCTTGGAGCTGGGCAGCAGTTTGCAGAGCGCAGCCGGAGAGGAACTGGGAACCGTTTCCTCCAACCAGAGTCTTTCCGCTGAGACTGTAGCAATTCCGGATGCTGAGACTACCCACTGATGTATGGACTGCACCTACCAGTCCACCGGCGTCCGTAGGAGCCTGAATGGTACCGATATTGTAGCAGTTCTCCATGGCGGCACCGGCTGCACCGGAGGAGTAATATCCCACCACGCCCCCTGCATAGAGATTGGTAGCAGTGACGGCGCCTGTATTGTAGCAGTTGGTGGTGCTGTGCTTGTCCGCCATTGCCACAACGCCCCCAACACCGTTATGTCCCTGAACATTGGCACCATTATAGCAGCGATCCACCGTGCCGCCATAAGCAGACAGACCTGCTGCAATATCATAGCCCTTGACCTGACCGCTCTTGATCCCAAGATTACAGAGCTTCCCTGTCATTCTGCCGAAGAGTGCCACAAAGCAGTTTCCGCTTGTGATCCGTAGATTCCGAATGCTGTGCCCCTGACCGTCGAAGGTTCCGGCAAAGGCATAGCCGCTATTGGAGGGAGCTGTGGTATTGCCGCCAATGGGGATCCATTCTCTGGATGCAAGATCTAAATCAGCCCCCAAGCGGAAGGTTTGCCCTGCAAAATTGGATCGTCCGCTATTGACCTGCCACGCAAGGAGCCGCAGCTCCGAGACCTTCGTGATTGTCCCGTTCTGAGGCAGGCTTGTATTGCACTGCCAGCTCAGGACGGGATAACCGTCATTCTCCCATTCACAGTCATACATAAAGTCCCCACCGATATAAATGGCTGCAGAGACCATTTTGGCAGAGGTAATGGTACCGCTGGCTGTATAGCTTTCTACCTGAGAATTGGCTGCAACAGAGCTTCCCTTTAAGCGTTGTGTGGAATAGCATTTCGTTACACTGATGCTTTTGGCAGCCATGCTTCCGCTGGTATGGTAATAGCCAATCATTCCGGTATAAGCCGCTGTCCCCGTAAGGGCACCCACATGATAGCAGTGGCTCAGATTCAGAGTGGAATTACTGCTTACATAAGCTACCAGACCACCTGTGGTATTGGTTCCGCTGACGGTGCCGTTATAGTAAGAGTTCTGCACATTGGTGGTTAAGACCACCTGTGCCACCAAGCCCCCATGATAGGGGCCTGTTCCGATTACATTCGCCTTGGAATAACAGTTCTCAATGGTGGAATTCACGGACAGCCCCACCAGTCCCGATGCCTTATCATAGCCAAAGACACGACCGGACTCAATGCCTAAATTCCGAATGGTAGCACCATTCACATTTCCGAAAAGTGCCACATAATACTGCTTAGGCTGATACAGGAACAAATTGCGGATCACATGGTTCTCTCCATCAAAGATCCCTGAGAATGCCTTCCCGGAGCCGGAGCTGTCAGAAACACAGCCCCCAATGGGACGGAAGGTCCAGCCCTGCAGATCAAGATCCTTCTTCAGTCTGACGGTCTTCCCGGAGAAGCTGTTTCCACTATTGACCAAATTGGAGAAGGTCAGCAGCTGCTGGGCTGTGGAGATCTCATACTCTCCCTTCCCATTCACAGGCAGAGAGTCGGCAGAGCTTGCAGATTGCAGAAGAGAGGAGAAGCCACTGATCCCTGCAGTAGGCAGTGCCTTGGATGCATCGCTCTGGGTGACAATGGGAGTAAACACCACTGAAAGGTTCACAGAGCTGACTCCTGTCAGCTTGATCGCCAGCTTCCGAAAGCCTGCATTGCTCTTCTGCCCATTTGGATTGGGATCGAGGGGCGTGAGGGGCTCTGCTGCCATAGCTGTGAATGTGGCATTGGAGGGAGAAGCGATCTTTGCCTGTAGGGTCTTGCCACTCCGAGTTAGGGTAGCTGTTTTCCCGTCTGCGGAGATCGAAATACTTGCCTGTGTATGGGCAAACCAGTAAACCGTAGAGGATTTGTTGCAATGGATCTCGTCCCGCAGAAGCACCCGACTCCGTCCATCGAAGAGGAGCAGCCCTCGCTTAACAGAGGTGGCTCCATAGGTGCTGTAGGCATCGGTCATATCAATCACTGCATAGCCACCATCCTCCAGACTGCCGTAATCGGAGATCTGGCACTTTGCAGTGGTCTTCTGCCCTGCCAGAGTGCTGGGATTGATCACGAGGGTATTCTGTCCCTCGGTGCGTTTACGATAATGCTTCCAGCGGTTTGCTCCCTCTGTCCAATCCCAGTAGCCGGAGGCACTGTTATTCAAGATGCTGTAATCCTCAGACCCAAGATCACAGAACCAGCGAACACCCATTGCATCCATAACAAAGGTACCGATGTCCGTATCTGTGTGGTGGGAGCTTCGGATATAGCCGGATTTTATGGCTGCGTAGATCTGCTGCTGACTGTTGGCATCACTGCGGAAGGTGGCAACACTCTGATAATTCACATCATCCCGCAGCAAATAGTCCTTCTGTGCCTGTGTTGTAGAATATCCCTCCAGCAGTTGGGGATCATACCACAGGAGGGCAAAGAAGGCATCGTGCGTATACACATCATGGGTCTGCTTGCTCCGCTGCCACAGGGCAAGCTCCGGCTTCCGGAATCGGTTTGCATACCAGAACAGGGTCGCCGTATTGTGCTGATACACTCCTCCGTCCCCATAGTTAAAGGAAGCTGTGTAGCCATTGATGGCAGGCAGATATTCCCCGGATTCCCGGAAGCCATAGATCTCAGACAGACCGAAGTCCGTTCCCAGAACACTGTTACACGCCTCCAACGTATAGACGGTGAAGCTCAGCCCGCTGACAGAATAATCCGGTCCCTCGGGGTAAGAGCCGCAGGGAGCGTAGATCCTCATAGAATTCTGGATATTGGTCACCATCTCGGACAGGAAGGCTGCGCAGGCATCCGGATAGGAATCAAAGATCGCCAGCGCTCCGATGGTCAAGCCTCCATAAGCCCAGCTATTGAGGTTATTGGAGCCGGTTTTCCAGTAGATCTGATCCGAAGGCAGGGTGTAATAGGCCTGAATCGCCTTCTGATAGATTGCATTGCAGATGGTACTGCGCTGGTCTGCGGTCATATAATCATACAGCCAATCATAGCCCAACCCCATAGCATAGCTGATCTGTGCCATTTCCAAGAAGTTATAATCCCAATTGCTTTGTGCCGCAAGCATCATCATATCCTTCAGGGCACACTGGGCAAAACGGACTTCTCCGGACAGACGGTACAAGAAGGCTGCATTTGCGATCCTTCCGATGCCATCGAAAAGATCGTTGAACTTCTTTCCGCCGGATGCCTGTTGTTCAGCAGTCCTGACCCAGATCAAGGTATCTGTCAAATGCTGTTCCCCGTAGTACTTGTAGACATCGTTATACCACTTCTCCATATAGGGGTCTTTGCAAATGGTCTTCTTCAGCTCCGTGAAGCGATCCTCATCGGCATACAACCGCGGATGCTTCCCTGCAGACCTGCCATAGAACAGCTCCTTCAGCTCTTCCGCACTTGCCGCAATGGTGTTCCCATCAGAAGCAGCCTTTACAGGCGTTGCCACCATTGCCCACAAGGAAGCAAGTAGCCCAAAGAGCAAGAAGCAACAAATCAATCGTTTCATAATCTCGCCATCTCCCCTCCGTTCTTATTTTTGTAGAGGCAAGAGGATTTTTTCCATCCTCTTGCCTCATGGTGGTATATCATTCAACAGCATAGACCTACACCTTAATCTACACGAACAATGCCTTCTTCCTCAATGGTGATGGTCATATCATCCTCTACATAGCGGAGGAAGGCTTCGCCAAGATTATCGATCACGGGCATATTCACATCCTCCAGCCAAACAGATGCAAGGATGGAGCCTGCTGCTGCCAGGGAATCAATGGGCTGACTAAACAGTAGGCAGGCAGGCTGCCGATGCATGGCACAGGCGCAGTACAGCACCAGTCCACCGGTGGTGGAGCCAATGGTCTGAGGCAAACACAGAGCCTTCCCCGCCATAGGCTTGCCGAAGAGGTCCCGATTATTCTGGTCGGAGCAGGTAGCAGACTTGTCGCCAAACTGCAATGCCTTCTGGAAGGAGGCTAAGGTATTGAGTCCCTCTCGGGACACCAGCGCAGGAGCGGTTACGGTCCCCGGTGCGACGACTCTTCCACGGAAACGTTTCATTTTGCCTTTCCTCCCTTCGTGATCTTCGTTAGGATCTCATCCTCTGTATAATATCTGGCTGAGGTATAGGTGCGCAGCTTGTTGGAAGAGGTGATCACTCGCATAGAGCCGCACAGAGGATTATTCATATACATTAAGGGACAAATATAGGACAGGATCACTCCCGTTGCTTCCAGCCGTTGGGCATACTCCGTATCTGAGAAGGCACGGATCACTCCGGGTGCTGCAGTGAACACGGTGGGAATGCAGACCTTCTTCCGTCCTGCATCCTGGAGTCCCCGTTCCACACGGAGCGTCCAGTTCTTCAGCTGTTGCAGGCTCATATGGGGACAGCCAACGAAGCAAAGCTCCGGCTTGCGGTTCTTCCGCTTCCACATAATGGGGTAGTTCTTCTTTACCCGTTCCAGCTCCGCATCATCAATGACATAGACCTTGCAATTTTCCTGTATCAAGGCTGCTCCCTGCTCCTTGGCTTCAGGAGTCAGCTCCTCCATATGATACAGACCTACTGCTCCGTTGGAGGCTGTTGCTGCACCAAAGTCCTTCAGATAAGCACAAACCGCATCTGTCAGCTCTGTTCCCAACCACTTCTTCATGCCTGTAATATAGGGCACATCCTCCATGACCTTCATACCAATGGCGGAGCCCAAAAGCTGTGCCTCCGGCTGCTTGGTGGTCTGAACCTTAATAATCCATTTCGCCTTCCTGCCCTCGTCTGTCAACAGACCAAAATAGGGCACAAAGCCTGCAATAGAGCCCATAATATCCATAATGCCGGAATTCCGATTGCAGCGGGCTCCCAGAACAGAATTGGCATAAACCTCGGCAGAGGATTCTGCCCAGCTGAGAATATCTCCCTGCTTCGGTCGATTTCCTACCTGATCCAAATAGCAGGCACAGGTAAAGGCGGAATCTCCCAGAAGCCCCAGCTTCTTCAGCTGCTCTTCATAATCTCCCTGTTTGGAGTACATGAAGAATTTAAAGATCATTTTCTGCAGCAGATTAGCAGGAACCGCCTTGTCCATAGGACGGGGATCCACCGTAAACTTCTGACCGGAAACCGCTCCGTCATCAATGAGCCTCTGCATCAAGTCAAATACCGGTGTCATCATCTTCAAACCGAAGGAGGTCACCAGATGG
Organism: Oscillospiraceae bacterium; assembly: GCA_017936205.1. Classification (GTDB taxonomy): domain Bacteria; phylum Bacillota; class Clostridia; order Oscillospirales; family Oscillospiraceae; genus JAZOXB01. The sequence goes on along the minus strand of JAGBGB010000285.1, from coordinate 10,991 downwards.
TTATACTCCGAGGTAATAGGCACCAGCTTATCTGCCCCGAAGGTATCGCCGTACATCACGAGAGTCTTCATGACCTTCGCCATAGTTTCTCCCTTGGAGCCCTTTAAAATCTCTCGTTGTTCTTGGGTCAATCGCATAGAGCTTCCCCCCTCTTACAGCTTCATGCAGACATCCCATGCCTGCCAAATCACACTACGCAGATTCCCCACCTGCTTTGCATCACCGATCACATAGACCTTCTTCCCCTTGCTCTCCAGAGGAGCAGGACGATAGCCCGTAGACAAGATCACAGAGTCTACTGCCAAATCCTTCCTCTTCCCCTGTGCGTCTACCACTGTGATCTGTCCATCCCGGATCTCTCCAAGGCGAGTGTTGAGATATACGGGAACCTGATTTGCTCGGAAGAAGTCTCGGAGGAAGCTGGCATTGGCAAGGCACACGCCCTTGGTTGCAATGAGATCCTCCTGCATTTCTACAATGACGGGCTCCTTCCCCTGCAGATACAGCTCATAGGCAATTTCACAGCCGGTCAAACCACCGCCGACGATCGCCACCTTCTGTCCCACAGACCGCTTCCCAAGGAGGAAGTCCACTGCTTGAATCCCCTTCTCTGCACCGGGCACAGGGAGCCTGTTTGCCACTGCACCTGTGGCTACGATCAGCTTATCTGCATCAAGGGTGTTAAGATCCTTGATTTCCGTATTGAGCTTAATGGTAATAGGATGCTTCTCCAACTCCCGACGGTACCACGCCAGTAGCTGTCGGTCTTTTTCCTTAAAAGAAGGAGCTGCAGCGGCGATGAACACACCACCCAGAGTCCCGGACTTTTCGTACAGAGTGACCTGATGACCCCGCTTGGCGCAGACCAGAGCGGCCTCCATACCGCCGATGCCTCCACCGATCACAGCGACTCGGCAAGGCTTCTTCGCAGGTTCGATCTTGTACTTCTCAGACTGCATGGTCTGAGGATTCAGTGCACAGCGAGCAAGACCACGGGTGTCTCCCAGATCCTGATTATTGGCATGTCCCTTCCATGAGGAGAAATTGAAGCAGCCGGAATGGCAACAGATACAGGGCTTAATATCCTCTAAGCGCTCCTCAAGAAGCTTCGTGACCCACTGAGGGTCTGTCAGGAACTGTCGGGCTACCCCCACCGCATCAATACGACCTTCTTCAACAGCCTTGGCTCCCACATCCGGCTCCATTCTGCCTGCGCAAACCACAGGAATGTCAACAAATTTCTTAATATGGGAAACATCCTCTAAATTGCAGTTCTGAGGCATATACATAGGAGGATGCGCCCAATACCAAGAATCGTACGTACCATTATCCGCATTGAGCATATCATAGCCTGCATCCTGCAGATATTTGGCTGCTTTCTCGGATTCCGCCATATCTCTGCCAATTTCTGTATAGTTCTCGCCGGGCACAGCTCCTACGCAGAAGTCTTTAACCTTGGACTCTACGCTGTAGCGGAGAGATACCGGGAAATCCTCTCCACAGGTAGCTTTGATCACCTGTACTACCTCCACAGGGAAGCGGTAGCGGTTCTCGAAGGAGCCACCATAGGAGTCGGTTCGGTGATTGGTATATTTTAATGTAAACTGGTCCAGCAAATAGCCCTCGTGAACGGCATGAACCTCTACTCCGTCCACTCCTGCCTCCTTGCACAGCTTGGCAGTCCTTGCAAAAGCATCAATGATCTCCTTGATCTGCTCCACAGTCATAGCAGGGCAGGTGATCTCCGGATCCCAGCGAGCCGGAAGCTCACTGGGGCTTGCCAGCTGATAGCTTGTATCAATAATCGGTTTTACGAAAGGGCGTAGGAATTTATTCTTATGTAAAGGAGCAATATGGTCTGTAATAGCCCAGCTTCTGCCCATGCCGGCGGTAAGCTGGACAAAAAGCTTAGCTCCGGTTTTATGGATTTCATCCATGAAGACCTTCAGCTCTCGGAACATTTTTTCATTCTTCCAAAGCCACTTCCCCAGAATGGTATCCCGAAGGGGCGCAATACCGGGGATGATCAAGCCTACATTCTCCTGCGCCCGTTCCAAAAAGAACTTCGCCGCTTCTCGGTCGAAGTGACAGCCTGTGAACTCCATCCATCCGAAAAGAGAGGTTCCACCCATAGGACACAGCACGATTCGATTCTTGATCTCTACTCTTCCGATCTTCCATGGTGTAAACAAAGCCTGATATTTCCCATCCATTGCAGCATCATCCTTTCTGTCCCTGTCCAAAGGTGGGACACTTTCTTTCATTATACTATTATTTTCCAAAAATAACAACTAATTTCTTGCAGATTTTCTGCAAACAGCAGAGAAGCTACGGCTGTCGCAGGAGGTGCTATTGCTTGATAAGCCTCTCTTCTGTCCATATTTTCCCATCTCTTGACGCCATAAATCACTTTTTGCTCCCTTAATCCTTTTTTATGCGATAATTTCTATTTACTTTTCTGAAATTTTGGATTATAATAGTCTTGAGTATAATGCAGTAGTTCTGTTCGCTACGCTCTTCCGCTTTAAAGGAGGTCTGTAAATGTATCAATCCTTTTTCAAACGGCTTTTGGATCTTGTGCTGTCCTTTTTAGGGATTCTTTTGCTCTCTTGGCTGTTTCTCATTGTGATCCTTGCACTTAAACTGGATTCCAGAGGCCCCATTTTCTTTAAGCAGAAGCGTGTTGGAAAGGGCAAAACCTATTTCCATATCCTGAAGTTCCGTTCCATGCGAATCGACACTCCCAAAGATATGCCCACACATATGCTGCAGAATCCGGATCAGTACATTACCCGTGTAGGAAGATTCCTCCGCAAGACCAGCTTGGATGAGCTGCCCCAGCTTTTTAACATTCTGGCAGGTCATATGTCTGTAGTAGGTCCTCGACCTGCACTCTGGAATCAGTACGATCTGTTAGAGGAACGGGATCGCTACGGAGCCAACGATGTACGCCCCGGTCTCACCGGCTGGGCTCAGATCAATGGCCGTGACGAACTGGAAATCCCCGTAAAAGCCAAGTTAGATGGAGAGTATGTACAGAAGCTCAGCTTCCTCTTCGACTGCAAGTGCTTCTTCGGCACTTTTCTCAAGGTGCTCCGCCACGAAGGCATCGTGGAGGGTGCTACCGATCAAACTTCTCGGGAGGTAGCTAAAAAGAGATGAAAATCCTCGTGCTATCCAGCTTCACCACGTCTCTATTCTGGTTTCGCATCGATATGATGCAATCCTTTCTTCAAGCCGGTCATGAGGTTCTGGCAGTAGCTGAGGAGCCGGAGGAGCTGTGGGAAAATAAATTTGCTGCTTTAGGCATCCGCTATCGCAGCATCCCTGTTCAGCGCAACGGCATGAACCCTCTAAAGGATCTGCAAACCCTTCGGGCACTGAAAACCCTTATGAAGGAAGAAAAGCCGGACAAGATCTTTGCATATCAGGCAAAAACCGTGATTTATGGCGGTATGGCAGCCGCCGGCTGCGGGATCACCGAGTTCTATCCCCTGATCGCCGGTCTTGGCTCCATTTTCCTCAGCGATGACCTGAAAACAAGACTGGTACGAAAAATTCTCGTCACCGAATACAAGTACGGTATGCGGAAGACCCCCAAAGCCTTCTTCCAGAACGAAAATGATTTGGGTGTTTTTATAAAGCATGGCATTATCTCCGGAGATCGAGCCGTGATCCTCAACGGCTCCGGTGTGAATCTTGACAAATTCCCTCAGAAACCCCTGCCCGAAGAGTTTGCCTTGCTCTGCATTTCCCGATTGATCCGAGACAAGGGCGTGATGGAATACTTAGAAGCCTGTCGGATCCTAAAGCAACGGCATCCTCAGGTACGCTGTATGCTGGTCGGTCCCTTCGACACCAATCCCTCTGCTATTCAAAAAGAAGAGCTGCAGGGCTACATCGATGACGGAAGCATCGAGTATTTCGGTGAGCAGAAGAATGTACAGCCCTATCTGGAGCAGTGTAGTATCTATGTACTTCCCTCCTATCACGAGGGCACACCTAAAACCGTTCTGGAAGCCATGGCTACAGGTCGTCCCATTCTGACAACGGATGCCCCGGGCTGTCGTCAGACAGTCCCCGAGGGACGGAACGGGATTTTGGTTCCTGTGAAATCCATCCCTGCTCTGGTAGATGCTATGGAGCAGCTTATGACCGATGCCGCTATGTGTAAGGGTATGGGCTGCGAAAGTCGCAAACTTGCACAGGAGCGCTATGATGTCCGGATTATTAACCAGAAAATTTTGGAAACTATGAAATTAATTCCTACGCAGAAGGAGCATTGAAATATGGAGATATACAACAAGCTGATCGCCCGTGAAGAGAAGCTGGCTCTCGTAGGTCTGGGCTATGTAGGAATGCCCATTGCCGTTGCCTTCTCCAAGAAGGTTGATGTAATTGGCTTCGACTTAAATCAGGCTAAGATCGATCTGTATCGTAATGGTATCGACCCCACCAACGAGGTTGGAAATGAAGCCATTGCTGCCTGCAGTGTTGACTTTACTGCAGATGAAGCCCGACTGAAGGAAGCAAAATTCTTCATTGTAGCTGTCCCCACCCCTGTCAACGATGATCACACCCCGGATCTGAGCCCTGTTGAAGGTGCCAGCCGTTTCGTAGGTCGCAATATGCCCAAGGGCAGCATCGTCGTTTTCGAATCCACCGTCTACCCCGGCGTGACCGAGGATATCTGTGTTCCCATTCTGGAAAAAGAATCCGGCATGAAGTGCGGTGTAGACTTTAAGGTAGGTTACTCCCCCGAGCGAATCAACCCCGGTGACAAGGTTCACCGTCTGGAAACCATTACCAAGATCGTTTCCGGCATGGATGCGGAAACTCTGGACGAGGTCGCCAAGGTCTATGAGCTGGTGGTTGAGGCAGGTGTCCACCGTGCCGAAAGCATCAAGGTCGCAGAAGCTGCCAAGGTCATCGAAAACAGCCAGCGGGACATTAACATCGCCTTCATGAACGAATTGTCCATTATCTTCAACAAAATGGACATTGATACTAAGGCCGTATTAGAGGCAGCAGGAACCAAGTGGAACTTCCTGAAGTTCCAGCCCGGTCTGGTAGGCGGTCACTGCATCGGTGTGGATCCCTATTATCTAACCTACAAGGCAGAGCAGTTAGGCTATCACAGCCAGATCATTCTGGCAGGTCGTCGGATCAACGACGATATGGGAAAGTACTGCGCCGAGAACCTGGTCAAGAAGCTGATCCAGGCAGATGTGCCCGTAAAGAATGCCCGTGTTGCCATTTTAGGCTTTACCTTCAAGGAGAACTGCCCCGATACCCGAAACACCAAGATCATTGACATTTACCGCGAGCTGCAGGAATACGGCATTACTGCCCAGATTGCTGATCCTGCTGCTGATGCGCAGGAAGCGCAGCGGCTGTACGGCATTGAATTCGTAGACATTGACAGCCTCCACGACATGGATGCCGTCGTTCTTGCCGTTGCTCATGAGGAATTCCGTTCCCTGAGCCCTGAGACCATTGGTGCTCTGTACCGTCCCGACAGCACCAGAGTTCTGCTGGATCTGAAGGGTCTGCTGTGCAAGGAAGACTACCTGAAGGCCGGCTACCTCTACTGGAGGCTGTAATATGGGATACTCTAATCTTTCTTTTCCTAAGGACAGCCTATTCCTTGTCACCGGCGGTGCAGGCTTTATCGGCTCCAACCTCTGCGAAGCCATCCTGAACATGGGTTGCCGTGTCCGCTGTCTGGATGACCTATCTACCGGAAAGCAGGCAAATATCGACCTTTTTATCCATTACCCCAATTACGAGTTCCTTAAGGGAGATATCAAGGATCTGGATACCTGCATGGAGGCCTGTAAGGGTGCAGATTATGTACTGCATCAGGCAGCCTGGGGCAGTGTGCCCAGAAGTATTGAAATGCCCCTGTTCTATGCTCATAACAACATGATCGGCACCATGAACATGCTGGAAGCTGCCCGTCAGAATGGTGTCAAGCGTTTCGTCTACGCTTCCTCCAGTTCCGTATACGGAGATGAGCCTAAGCTCCCTAAAGCAGAAGGCCGCGAGGGCAACCTGCTCTCCCCCTATGCTGTAAGCAAGCATGTAAACGAGGAATGTGCCAAGCAGTATACCCGTCACTATGGCTTAGAAACCATCGGTCTGCGGTATTTTAATGTATTCGGCAGACGGCAGGATCCCAACGGAGCCTATGCCGCAGTGATCCCCAAGTTTATCAAGCAGCTTATGCACAACGAAGTTCCCACCATCAACGGGGACGGACAGCAGAGCCGTGATTTTACCTATATTGAGAATGTTATCGAAGCAAATTTAAAGGCTTGCCTTGCCCCTGCTGAAGCTTCAGGTCAAGCCTACAACATCGCCTATGGCGGCAGAGAGTATCTGCTGGATATTTACTATGGCCTGACTAAGGCTCTGGGTGTCAGCGTAGAACCTCACTTCGGTCCCGACCGTCCCGGAGACATCAAACATTCCAATGCGGATATTTCCAAAGCTCGCAGATTGTTGGGCTATGACCCAGACTGGGATTTCCAAAGAGGTATCCAAGCCGCCATTGCCTGGTATCAGGAGAATCTATAATTACATTGTTTAGGAGATCATTATGACCTTAGATATCGCATTAAAGTACATATTATGGGTATGCATCGGCGGTCTGCTGGTCTCCAAGCTATCCACCCGGCGACACATTGATGTATTGGGTAATCGACGCGAACGGTGGAGCATTCCTGCACTGCTGCTTTTTCTGGCTCCCCTAATCTATTGGTGCGGAACCCGAAGCTTCGGTTTTGGAGATACCTATGCATACAAGACTATGTATCTAGATGCGCCGAGCAGCTTGTCCGGTGTGGTGGCCTTTGCCAATACCTATTCCAAGGATCAGTTCTTTTACGGTTCTGCAGCAGTAATCAAGTGTTTGATCACTGAGAACCCCCGCACTTATTTCCTTATCATCGCCGCTTTCCAACTGCTTTGCTTGGGCTTCATCTATCGAAAGTATTCCCGCAATCTCTGGATCAGTATTTTTTTGTTTGTTGCTTCTACAGACTATATCGTATGGATGTTTAACGGAATGCGACAGTTCTTAGCCGCCACCATCTGTTTTACCGCGCTGCCCTTCATTGTAAAGAAAAAATACATCCCTGCCATCTTGCTCATTCTGCTAGGCTCCCTTATGCACAAAACAGCCCTGCTGCTACTCCCTGTTACCTTTATCGTGCAGGGCAAAGCATGGAATAAGAAAACCTTGCTCATTATACTGGGAACCGTTCTGGCGGTTGCCTTCGTAGGCGAGTTCACCTCCCTACTGGATAGCATGCTGCAAGAGACCCAGTACGAAAATGTTGTTACCGACTGGACAGAAGGTAAAGACGACGGCACCAACACCCTCCGTGTTCTGATTTACGCAGTTCCCACCGTCATTGCCCTTATCTATAAGCGCACCATTCAAGACTCCGATAACACCTTGATCAACATCTGCGTAAATATGTCCATCATATCCACCGCTGTCTATGTGGTGTCTATGTTTACCAGCGGTATTTTTATCGGCCGTCTTCCTATTTATATGAGTCTGTATAATTACATTCTCCTGCCTTGGGAGCTGCGCCACTGTTTCCAAAAGAGCTCCCGGCTCTTTGTAACAGCTTCCATGTGTCTTATCTACTTCCTGTTCTATTGTTATTCTTATATGTAAGGAGAATCCACTATGGCCGGAACCCTCCTCCTTTCCCTGGACTTCGAATTGTTATGGGGCTCCCATGATCACTGCACGGCAGAGAGCTATGGGGACCATATTCTGGGAGCCCGTATTGCCGTTCCCAAATTGCTGGAGCTTTTCCGAAAGCATGGTCTTCACGCTACATGGGCCACAGTGGGACTGCTCTTTGCCGGCTCCCCCAAAGAGCTAAGACCCTATATCCCTACAGAGCTTCCCACCTACAAAAATGAAGCTCTTTCCCCCTATCGCTTCCTTTCCTCTCTGCCGGAAGGGGATCCCCTGTTTTTCGCACCGGAGCTCCCTCTCATGATCGCAGAAGTACCCGGTCAGGAGCTTGGCAGTCATACCTTCTGCCACTATTACTGTCGGGAGGCCGGTCAGACCACTGAACAGTTCCGTCTGGATATGGAAGCCTCCAAGGCCATTGGCGCTGACAAGGGCTTCCTGCTGCGGAGTGTTGTTCTGCCCAGGAATCAGTCTGAGCCTGCTTACATTCAAGTTCTTCGGGAGTTGGGCTTTACTTCCTACCGAGACGAAGAAAACGACTGGATCCACGAAAAGGTCAAATTCCGTCCTCTTATGCGCGCCCTTCGGCTGGCAGATGTGTACCTCCCTCTAACCGGTCACGCCTGCTTCACGCCTAAAAACGAGGAGGGCATTATAAATATCGTAGGCTCCCGTATGTATAAGCCTCGTTTTATTGGCTTCCTGGAGCCTCTGAAGATCCGGCGGATCAAGAAGCAGATGCTCTATGCCGCCAAGCATAACCTGTGTTTCCACCTATGGTGGCACCCCCATAATGTAGGCGTGAATACAGATTATCACCTTCGCCAGTTAGAGGATATTTTCTCCTATTATGAAACTCTCCGAGACAAATACGGTATGCGGAGCCTGAACATGGGCGAGCTCGCCCAAGAGGTCCTACATCCATGAGGCATGCAGCTCCGTTTTCCCCTATTGCAGGAGCAGACAGTATCCGCCCTTGCACCATCTATACGGCAAATGTTATGGTTTATATGAAAATTCCCGCAAAATAACAACTTTACAGGCGGATACAATCTGCCCCCACATTGTTGTATAGAACACTATGCGTTTTTTGAGGAAATACTATGTATCAGTTTTATTACGCCGATCCCACGGGGCAAAAACCCATTCCGGACTTTCAACTGAATATCCGTGACAGCTTCCATATTACCGCTGTTCGTCCCACCATGTGGGAGGAACATTGTTTGGAATGTGCTGCCCCTGCCTGCTTCGGCAATTGTTTGCACTATGCAGCCCGCAGAGATGGTCGCTGCAAGCGGTTTGAAAATGGTCTTCTCACCTTCCCTCAGGAAAAAGCCTGCTGTGGGCAAGGAGTTCGGGTAAAATTTCGCAAATGGGGAAACATGATGACCCTTCTCTTCCCCACAATGTTGAAGGAAGAGCACTATGCCTCCCTGTTTTCCAAAACAGAAAAGCAGGGGAAACGGCTGAAAAAGTTAGTAGATTCCAGTCTGCCTCTATCTCTCCGTTGGAACGGCATTCGTACTGTTGAATTTCTCCGTCGTCGGAAGCTCCGTAAGCTTAGCAGCCCGGACTTCCATGCCGATGCGTTTCTGTTCCACGGCTACAGCCATCACCCGGCTCCCTTCCGACTGGTTTTAGAGGTCTATGATGACCATACCCCGGTATATAAAACCTCCCTTCCTATTGAGCCGGGAGAAAATATGCACACTATCACTACCCTCAGCCCTGAATGCAGCATTGCTGACCGCAGGATCAAGCTGTACCCTGAGAACGATCTGGATGCAGAGCTGGACATCCTGTGGTGTGACTTCGTACAAGGTGAAGCCATTGCTGCGCAGCAGCCTGCTCCTACGGTAAAATGTCTGGTTTGGGATTTAGACGGCACTCTTTGGGATGGCATTCTGATCGAAACCGATGATCCTAAGACCCTAAAGCTCAAGGACGGCGTCATAGCGCTGATTAAGGCTTTAGATGCGCGAGGAATTATCCAGTCTGTGGCAAGCAAAAACGACTATGACAATGCTTATCCCGTTTTGGAACGACTGGCAGTGGCAGAGTATTTCCTCTATCCCCAGATCCACTGGAACGCAAAAAGCAGCTCCATGAAGGACATTGCCAAGTGTTTGAATATCGGCATTGACAGTCTGGCTCTCATAGATGATTCCATCTTTGAACGGGAGCAGGTGCGCTCTGCCCTTCCTCAGGTTCGTGTCTACGATGCAGCTGAAACGGACAAGCTTCTATCCCTTCCGGAATTCTCCGTTCCCATTACAGAGGAAAGTAAAAACCGCCGTCAAATGTACCGCGCAGAGGAGCAGCGAAACCTGCTGCGCAGCTCCGACAATACGGATACCATTGAATTTTTGAAAAAGTGCCACTTACGAGCAAGGATTTTCACCCCAAAAACCGAGGCCGAGAAGCTCCGTTGCTATGAACTGGTGGTACGTACCAATCAGCTGAATATGTCCGGTAAGAAATACACACCCGATGAGTTTGCCTCTGTTATTGCTATCCCCGATCATAAGATCTTTGCCATGTCCTGTGGCGACGACTTCGGTGAATACGGCATTGTGGGTTTCGGTCAATATAAGGTCGAAAGAAACATTCTGATCTTCACGGAATTCGCCATGTCCTGCCGTGTAGCAGGAAAGTTCGTAGAAAGCGCACTGTTCTCCTATCTCCTTTCCATAGAACACTGCACGTCCGGATCTTTCACAGTGCAGAAGACCAAGAAGAACAGCCTGCTCAGAAGAACCCTTGGAGAGATCGGTTTCCAAACGCAGAAGGATACAGACAAGGATATTGCCTACGCCTTCACCGAAGACCTTCTCCATCATGAAATCGTCACTGTAGAGGGAGGGTTGTCATGAGCACAACAAATACACCTATGATCAGCGTAATCATGGGAATCTATAATTGCCAAGACACCCTGGCAGAAGCCATGGACTCCCTTCTTCATCAAACCTACCGGGACTTTGAGATCATCCTCTGCAATGACGGTTCTACAGACAACACCCTGTCTGTTGCCAAGGACTATGTCGCCCGGTATCCCGGCAAGGTTATTTTGGTAGAGAACGAGAGGAACATGGGGCTCAATTTTACCCTGAATCATTGCCTGCAGCATGCCCGAGGGAAATACATCGCCCGTATGGATGGAGATGATATTGCTCCTCCCACCCGATTCCAAAAGGAAGTGGAATTCTTAGAGACTCATCCCCAATTTGGTCTGGTCAGTGTCCACTTAGAGCTCTTCGATGCAGAAGGTGTT
>JAGBGB010000284.1 GCA_017936205.1 Oscillospiraceae bacterium | reverse complement strand
GTAGGGGCGATGCCGTGTCATCGCCCGTTGGGTTGCTGATTTGAGAGCATTTTCGATATATTGTAGGTAGTAGCGACACGATACTGCCCCGGGCGAAGACACGGCTTCGCCCCTACAGTGCCCTGTTCAACGTTTTGGCAAAACTCAATATTTAGGTTCTTGCTTATTAAAGGTGATAACCTAAATCGGAATTTATAGAGAAGGAATCCGTACAACACCGTAGGGAACGGCCTGTGTGCCGTTCCGGGAGCCACCCCATTCTATACAGGTTAAAATATGGGGAATATAGGAAGTTTTATGGTTCATTTCTTCTGAAATCTACCTGCGAATATCGACACCTTGCGGAACGGCACATAGGCCGTTCCCTACGGTGTTGCACGAAACACTCGTCGACAAATCGGAATATGATTGAATATTTGGAATGACACTTCAGGAGGATCGTACTATGATGAACAAGCGAAAAATCGGCTGCGTGGTCATGGCAGCGGGGAATGCCAGCCGTTTTGGGGAGAACAAGCTGGCAGCCCTTTTGGACGGTAAGCCCCTGATCCGTCATGCCTTAGAGGCTGTACCGGAGGGGCTGGTAACCGTCGTAGTCACCCAGTACGACGAGGTGGAAGCCATTGCCCGAGAATTCGGCTTCACAGTTATACGAAATCCCCATCCGGAGCTGGGCATCAGCCACACCATCCGCCTGGGAACAGAACAGCTTCTGGATTGCGACGGCATTATATATATGGTATCGGATCAGCCTAAGCTGCAAAAAAATTCCGTAAAAGAGCTCATTCGGGTCTGGTCATCCCAGCCCGAGTCCATTGTAGGGGTCTGCCATAGAGGCAAACGAGGCAACCCCAATCTGTTTCCTCGCCGCTTCTTCCGAGAGCTGATGTCTTTAGACGGAGATCAAGGCGGGAACGGGATCATCCGCGCCAACGAGGACTGCTTACAGCTTGTAGAAATTCACAAAAATGAGCTGGCAGATGTGGACACCAAGGACGCTCTGGATGCCATATCCCAAGTAGATAACATATAAAACGGACTCTTGTATATTTTTCCATCATTAAGAATAGTTCCTGTTTTTAAAAAAGTAAGCCCTTTCATTTTCCTCTTTTTTGCGGATTTATTTTAAAATCCCAATTCCACCAATTTTCTTAAATCTTTTGGTCATTTTGCCCATTTTCTCCATATGTTCTATTTTTATTTTAGCCATATCAACCAAAATAAAGCTTGCATTTTTGAAGCAACTCTGCTATACTGCTATCAAGGGAAGCGGCTTGCCGTTACCAAAACTAAAAATTAGGAGGGACACATATGGAAAAGTTATTTAAGCTGAAGGAACGCAAAACCACAGTTCGCATCGAATTCTTTGCCGGCTTGACCACCTTCATGGCTATGGCATACATCCTGATGGTCAATGCAGGAATGTTTGCCGACCCGTTCTCAGACGGCTCCAATCCTCTTGGTGTCAGCTACGGTGCGATCTACATTGCTACCGCAATTTCCGCGGTGATCGGCTCGGTCCTCATTGGATTACTTGCCAATCTGCCTCTTGCTCAGGCCTCAGGTATGGGCTTGAACGCATTCTTTGTTTACACCGTTTGTATTGGCTTGAAATTCAGCTACGCAAATGCACTGGTGCTGGTTCTTGCCGATGGTCTGATCTTCATTCTGTTGACCGTCACCGGCTTGCGGAAAATGATCTTCGAAGCAATTCCAAAGGCCGTTAAGGCAGCGATCTCAGCGGGCATCGGATTGTTTATCGCCTTCCTCGGAATGCAGAATGCAGGGCTTGTGGTTGACGATGGTGCGACCCTCGTAAATATGCACTCCTTTAACCTCTTCCAGGGGAATACCACTTGGGCAGAGATCATGCCCATCATCGTGACCATCTTTGCAGTTTTCCTTGTTGCAGTCATGAGCAAGAGAAAGATCAAGGGTGCGGTCCTGTGGGGCATCATCGGCGGTGCGATCATGTACTATGTACTGGGTCTTGTGACCATCTCCGGCTTCTATGACAGCAGTGTGAAGCCCAATCTTTCCACAGATATCCTTGGACCCTTCAAGGATTTCTTCGACCTGTCCTTTATGAAGGTCTTTACCGAGGGCTTCGATTTCAGTGACTACATTGCAGCCAACGGTACCTGGGGCTTCATCACAGCCTTCGCCACCTCCGCACTTGCCTTCTGTATGGTTGATATGTTCGATACTCTGGGCACTCTGTACGGTGCCTGCTCCGTAGGCAATATGCTCGACAAGGATGGTAACATTCCCAACATGGAGGGGGCTATGCTGTCCGATGCCGTTGCTACCTGCTGTGGCTCTATTTGCGGCACCTCCACTGTTACCACCTTCGTGGAATCCTCCGCAGGTGTTGCAGAAGGCGGCAGAACCGGCTTAGCTGCCATATTTACCGCACTGTTCTTCTTCATTGCTATGTTCTTGGCGCCTGTAGCAGCTATGATCCCCGGCTGTGCAACCGCTGCTGCACTGATCTATGTGGGCATCCTCATGATCGGCGGTGTGAAGGAGATCGAGTGGAGCGATCCTGCTGTTGCAGTCCCCGCCTTCCTGACCATGACCCTGATGCCCTTCACCTACAACATCTCCTACGGCATCGCCTTCGGTCTGATCTCCTACATTGTGATCAAGCTCTTCACCGGCAAGATCAAGGAGATCAAGCTGGGTACCTGGGTCATCGGCATTCTGTTCACCATTATGTTCTTCGTCTCCAGATAAGCAAACACACTGTGCCCTCTGTCTCATAGATGGGCAGAGGGCTTCCCACAAAAAAGCCTTCTCTCTTGGGCGCAGTGCGTAACCCTCTCTAACCCCTAACTTTTACCTTCCTTTCTGCCGCTGTCACTCCTTTACCTGCTTTTCTTTTCCACAGCGCACTGCGCCCCTTTTTTAAAAAGAAAAGCAAGCCCTGACAGCCGGACACAAACACCTTTGGGCTGCCTCACAAAAAACCGTGAGGCAGCCCTTTTCATAGAATAAATATAAAAATCCCGATTTGTCGCACAGTCTGTCGTGCGACACCGTAGGGAACGGCCTGTGTGCCGTTCCGCAAGGTATCGAAATTCGCAGGTGCGATTTTAGAAGAAATGAACCGTAAAACTTCCTATATTTCGGATATTTTCAGCTGTTTGCTAACTCTGTTAGCCTGTATAGATTGCGATGGTTCCCGGAACGGCACATAGGCCGTTCCCTACGGTGTTTACGAAACACTCG
>JAGBGB010000283.1 GCA_017936205.1 Oscillospiraceae bacterium | reverse complement strand
GCCTCTGGATTTTGCAAAGCTCATTGCCTTTTCCGTCATTGGAAAACGCCTAATGCCCGTTGTGCGGTATGATCTGTACGAAAAAGGAGACTTTATCATGAAAATCGTGATTTTCGGCTCCGGCAAGGTAGGCATTACCTTGGCAGAGCAGTTAGCGAAGGAAGGTCATGAAATTAAGGTTCTGGATCATGATGAAGAGTCCATGGAACGCCTTGCAACCTTAGATCTGCTGACCTGTGAGGGAGACGGTCTGCACATCGAAGCACAGCTGGAAGCAGAGGTTCCCGAAGCAGATCTGGTCATTGCCACCATGGCAACAGACGAGCAGAACCTGACTGCCTGTATGATCGCAAAAAAGTTAGGTGCGAAAAACACCGTTGCCCGTATTCGGAATCCGGACTACATTTCCGCAGTTCGTTTGCTGAAGGATGATATCAACCTCCGTATGATGCTGAATCCGGAGCAGTCCTGCGCCTCTGAAATCGCCCGCTTGCTCCGCACTCCCTCCGCAATTAAAATCGACACCTTCTCCAAGGGTCGTGTGGAGATCTATCAGGTGCAGCTCGCCCCTAAGTGCCCCCTGAACGGGATCTCCCTGATGGATCTTGGCAAGCACCAATCCGGCGTACTGATCTGCGCTGTAGAGCGAGGAGAGGATCAGATCTACATTCCCTCCGGCCCCTTCCAACTGAAGGCAGGAGATCGGATCAGCTTCGTAGCCGAGCCTGCAACTGCCTCCAAATTCCTGCACAAGATCGGGATTCCTGCCAACCCGGTGAAGAAGGTCATGCTCATCGGCGGCGGCATGATCTCCTACTATCTGGCACAGCAGCTGCTGGAGCTGGGGATCAATGTAAAGATCATTGAGACCAATGAAGATGTATGCGAGCACCTATCCCAGCGACTCCCCAAGGCTACCATCATCCACGGAGACGGCACCAGTGAGCAGCTCCTGCTGCAGGAGGGCATCTCCTATATGGATGCGGTGGCTACCCTGACAGGCAATGATGAAGAAAACATTCTCATTTCTCTGTATGCGAAAACCGTTTCCAAAGCCAAGCTGATTACCAAGGTCAATCGCTTCGGCTTCTCTCATGTGATTTCCGGCATGGATATCGGAAGCGTGTTCTATCCACGGTACATTGCCTCGGACATTACGGTTCGCTTTGCCCGTGCGCTGCAGAATTCCCTTGGCTCCAATGTTGAAACCCTGTATAAGCTCATTGGGGGCAGAGTAGAGGCTTTGGAATTCCATGCAACAGCCGCCTCCGAGGTGTGCGGCAAGCCCCTTATGGACTTAAAGCTCCTTCCCAACCTCCTGATCGGCGCCATCAATCGGAACGGCAAGATCCTGACCCCCAGTGGTCGGGACACCATCGAACCGGGAGATATGGTAATTGTGGTAACTACCGTTACAGGACTCAACGATCTGGATGACATTCTGGACAAACGGAGAAGTAAGCCATGAATTATAGAATGATCATTTCCCTGCTGGGCATGGTGCTGCTGCTTATGGGCGGCTTCCTCCTGCTGCCCTGCATTACTGCACTGATCTATGGAGAGGGAGATCTGGCTGCACTTTTTGCCACACTGGTACTCAGTGTGGTGTTGGGAGCTCTGCTGACCCTGTGCCGCCCCGGTGAGAAAAAGCGGCTGGTTCATGCCAGAGAGGGCTTTATTATGGTCTCTCTGTCTTGGATCCTGATCTCTCTGGTGGGAGCACTGCCCTTCTACCTCAATGGTGCCATTCCCTCTTATTTGGATGCGGTGTTCGAGACGGTCTCCGGCTTCACTACCACAGGAGCCAGCATTCTGACGAATGTGGAGGCACTGCCTCACGGCTTGCTGCTGTGGCGTAGCTTCACTCACTGGATCGGCGGTATGGGTGTGCTGGTCTTCATGATGGCAATCGTCCCCATGTCCGGGGAGAGTATTTACCTCCTCCGTGCAGAGTCCCCCGGCCCCTCCGTCAGCAAAATGGTTCCCAAAATGCAAACCTCCGCAGCCATTACCTACGGGATCTACATCGTTATGACCATTGTTCTGATCCTGCTGTATCAGTTAGGCAGACTCTGCGGTTGGGGCGAGATCTCCTGGTTTGACAGCCTCTGTCTCAGCTTCGGCACTGCAGGAACCGGAGGCTTCGCCGTCCGCTGTGACGGCCTGGCAAGCTATTCTGCCTATGAACAGGCACTGACCACTGTTTTCATGATTCTGTTCGGCGTTAACTTCTCCATTTACTTTTTCCTGGTCTGCAGGAAGTATAAATTGGCATGGCAGAATTCAGAGCTAAAGTGTTATATTGGCATCATCCTCACTGCCATTACCCTGATCACGGTTAATTTAATGACCACGGGAGGCTTCTTCTCCACCGTAGGGGAGGCAGTGCATCATGTAGCCTTCTCCGTAGGCTCGGTGATCACCACAACGGGCTTTGGAACGGTGGACTTCGCCCAATGGCCGGAATTCAGCAGAACCATTCTGGTGCTGCTGATGATCGTAGGTGCTTGTGCAGGCTCCACAGGCGGCGGCATGAAGGTCAGCCGTGTGCTGATCCTTTTCAAAGCTCAGCGAGCTGAGATTCGCCGCATGATCCACCCCCGTGCAGTGGAGATCATGACCATGGACAAGAAGAAGGTGGAGAAAAGTGCCATTCAGGGCACCAGTGCCTTCCTGATCGTCTACTGTGCCATTCTGATCGTTTCTGTCGCCATTCTTTCTCTGGACAACTTCGGAACCGAAACCAGTGTCACGGCAGTGATGGCGACCCTGAACAACATCGGACCCGGCACCAGTGCCATTGTAGGCCCCTTCGGCAGCTACAGCGCTTTCTCTCCACTGTCCAAGCTGGTCATAATCTTCGATATGCTCTGCGGTCGTCTGGAGCTGTTCCCCATTCTCCTGCTCCTGCGTCCCTCTACTTGGAGAAGACAATAAAATATACGCCAAAGGGCATCTTCCAATAAGACAGTATGATAACTACTGACATAGGGTAGCTGCCAAACAGGGTGCGACAACAAAAAATAAGCGATACTTGGTTTTGTTAACCAGGTATCGCTTATTTTTATTTCTTCTTAGGCTGTGGTAGCTCCGGATACATTGCTTTAAGCAGTTCTTTCAAAAATGCCCGGTCATCCACATTTTCTATCAGCAGCATTTCCTTGGCACCGTCATAAGGCGACACGTATTTTGCCTGCGGCATCATCTTTATCGCAGATGCCACAGGCTTGACCAGAAGCCGATCATTGCATAGGTAGGCGGCGATTTTACCATGATGATAAATGATGTATTCGCCCATCATCTGTCGATGGGTGATACCATCAAGATCTGAAAGCTGATCCAGTATGAAGTTCAAATATTCCTTATTTGTTGCCATCGATTCGCACCTCGCTAGTGCGCTGATAATTGATGCCAGATTTTCTGGCCTGACTGCATAGGTCTTTTGTCTGCAATTTGTATTCCCTTCCGTCCTTGATGAAATGTGTTCCACATTGACGGAACTCGAAAGGCACATTCTGCCGGATGCACTGTTCCCGAAGGGAAAGCACCCAGTCGTAATCCATGGGTCTGGCATAGCGGTCAGATTCACCGCCTGCCACTACCAGTTCCACACCGGGCAAATATTGCTCCAGATCGATGGCAGAGATCATGGGCTGGCAGATGATATTTTTATGTTTTATTGGAAGTGTTGCAAAAATCCGAAGCCTTTCATCTGCCCGCTGCTGGTTTTCTACGGTGCAGCCGACAATCACATTGTCCCAGCCATCGTCCCAATCAGCGGGAATGCAATCCATAAACCGTTCGATCCGCTTGGTCAGGAAGAGGAACTGGCAGTCCTGCCGCTGACGGATCATGTCCCAGCATTCCTGCCGCCAGAGATCGGCATCCTCCAGCAAAAAGTCCGAGGAAAAGCAGACATAGACAAGGCCGGACTTCATCTTGTATTCGCCATTCTTCTTGCGGACAATGGGCGCATCGAACTTGTCCGTCTTTGTGATGCAGTTCGTATCTACACCTCGTTTGGCATCACCTTTGTGGATATAGCAGAATTTACAGCCCTCGCTATATCGGTGACACCCACGCCATGGATTCCATCTTGCCATAACGATCTCCGTGATTACCGGCGCTTATACACGACGATTTCCGGATCTGCGCCGTTTTCGCCGTATTCACACACGAGCAGGAAATCAACACAGGCAATCATACCGTAGCATCTGCCTTTACGCAATTCGCTCTCTACCTGATTGCCCAGAGACATACTGTTATTGTCTAAGAATTTCACTTTTTGTCCGCTGTGGAGAGGATACTCCAGGTTGACGAAATTGCCGACCAGGGCATACAGTTCATTGATTTTCGGCATATCGGGAATACCAAGGGCATTGAACTCGCCAATCAAAGTCTGCTTGAATTCCTCGTACGATTCTTTTCCGTCCTTCTTAATG
>JAGBGB010000282.1 GCA_017936205.1 Oscillospiraceae bacterium | reverse complement strand
GGACATTCTCCTCAGAGATTTTGAGAAGCTCTATTGTGGCGAAGCATTCACGGATACTCCCTTGCAGTACAGAGACTATGCTGCATGGCTGGCAAACAGAGAGCTGTCTGCACAAGAGACCTACTGGTTGGGACAATTCGCAGAAGAACAACCCGATGCAGACCTCCCTCTGGACGGAAAGCGTCGGGAGGATCTGAGTCACGAGGGTGCTCTGACAGAGCTACCCTTGCCTGAACTAAAGAGAGAAGAAGTAGAAGCCTTCTGCAAGAAAGCGGAAGTGACTCCCTATGCTTTCTTTACAGCTGCGATCTCAGCCTTCCTTGGCAGATTGTATGATGCCGAGGATGTTTGCCTGGGAATGCCTGTATCCTGCCGTACGCATGCAGATACGGAAGGGATCGTGGGTATGCTTGTCAATACCATTGCATTGCGTAGCAAGCCTGAGGGTAAGAAGAGCTTCGCACAGTATTTGCAGGAAGTGAAAGAACAGCTCCTCGGTGCAATGGAGCATCAGGAGTATCCCTTCAATACCCTTGTAGAGAATCTGAAGGCGCAGAGAGGACAGGGAAGAGCTCCCTTGTTTGATGTGTTCTTTAATTACTTCGATGCCCGGGAAATGGAGACTCTAAAGGGAGAAGGCTTTACAGCCACGGAGTATCCCATCCATGTAGGAGCCGGTAAATTTGACCTTGTCTTTGATCTGATCCTGCAGAAGGACAGCTACAGCCTGATCTGTAATTACCGGCCAGCCTTACTGAAGAAGGAGAGTGTGCAAGGCTTCCAGAGCTTATTCGGCAACCTGATTCTTTCCTTCCTTCGGGATCAGAATAGAAGTCTTGGACAAACAGAGCTTCTAACTGAGGCGCAGAAGAAGCAGATCCTTGAGGACTTCCATAGTGTGAAGCCTTATAATACGGCACTGAGCTTCCCGGATATGCTCCGTCAGACAGCAAGAATGCTCCCGAGTCATAAGGCCCTTGTATACAAGGATCAGTCTATGAGCTATGAGGAGCTGGATTCGAAAACAGACTCCATTGCATCAGCGCTCTTACACAGAGGTGTAGAGAAGGAAGCTGTAGTTGCAGTTTTGGCTCGTCCCGGCTTCGAGACCTTCCTTGGGGCCATAGGAGCAATGAAGGCAGGCTGTGCATATATGCCCATAGACCCCCAGTATCCCGTCGGAAGGATAGAGCATATGATTCGGCAGAGCCGTTGTAAGCTCCTACTGATAGATGATACA
This sequence comes from Oscillospiraceae bacterium, assembly GCA_017936205.1. GTDB lineage: Bacteria > Bacillota > Clostridia > Oscillospirales > Oscillospiraceae > JAZOXB01. The sequence continues at coordinate 8,805 of JAGBGB010000282.1, read as the reverse complement.
GAGGTGGAGCTGCCTGCAGAATTGACAGTCTTATCCATAAAGGAGCTTACAAGTACAGAGCATGCAGAATTGCCCGAGATCGGGGAGAAGGAGCTTGCTTATGTAATATTCACCTCCGGCTCCACGGGACAGCCTAAGGGTGTAATGATAGAGCATAGCTCCCTAAGCAATCTGATCCAGTGGCATAATGCCTACTATAAGATCCGTCATACAGATCGCAGCACCAAGTATGCAGGCTTTGGCTTCGATGCCTCAGTACATGAAATGTATCCCCAGCTTGCAGCCGGAGCAACCATTCATATCATTCCGGAAGAACTGCGGATGGATCTTCCCGGGATCAGGCGGTACATGGAAGAACAGCAGATCAACGTTGGCTTTTTCCCCACACCGGTAGCTGAGCAGTTTGCCAAGCAGAAGATCAGCTGCTTGGAGAAGGTTATTACCGGGGGCGATAAGCTGAAAACCTACAGTGAGCAATATCCCATTTACAACAACTATGGCCCCACAGAGGCAACGGTACTTTCTACGGTGTTCCCTGTTGACCGTGGGTATGAGAATATTCCCATAGGCAAGCCCATAGACAATGTGAAGGTCTATGTGGTGAATCGTGACGGACAGCTACAGCCCATTGGTCTAACCGGCGAGCTATGGCTTGGTGGCAGGGGACTGGCAAGAGGCTATATCCATGATGAGGAGCGGACAGCAGAACGCTTTGCACCCGATCCCTTCTGTCCGGGACAGCGGATCTACAAGACCGGCGACCTGGGCATGTGGCTCCCTGATGGGAACCTCCTGTATCTTGGACGGAATGATCATCAGGTCAAGGTCAGAGGCAATCGTGTAGAGCTTGGTGAGATCGAAGCTGTAAGTACCGGAGTGCTTTCAATTTCAGAGTGTGCAGTCATCGTTGATCGTTCCCGTGGGACGGATCGCCTTGTGTTGTTCTATTCCGGAGAGAAGGAATTGGATCCTAAGGATATGGCCACTGAGCTTCGCCACCGGCTCCCTCTATATATGGTTCCTGATCTATGGGTCTATCTTAGAGAAATGCCTTTAACTGCCAATGGGAAAATTGATAAGGCTCGGCTCCGTGTTCCGGATTCCGTTGAATCTTTGAATTCCAAGCATCATAAGCCGTCCAATGAAACAGAGCTGCGGATCCATCAGATCTGGTCGCAGACTCTTGGAGTCGAAGAAATCGATGTGGTTGATAATTTCTTTGAAGTTGGAGGAACATCCTTGTCTTTGGCAATTATGTTTGCAAAGCTGAACGATGCTTTTGGCGGTGTGCTGAATATTGCTGATGTGTTTGCATATCCCTCTATTCGTAAGCTCTCTGATTTTATCAGGAGTAAGCAGACACCTGTTGAAAGAATTGAACTTCAAGGTTTGCAGCTAAAACCGGAGTGTTATGGGAAGGGCACTGCTGAAGTGGGGTATCACCTCGATTTTAGGCTTCGGAATGACCCTGTAGTCCTGCTTCAAAGTGCATTTACATTTATCCTTGGAAAACTCTCGCAAGAATCACAAATAAAATTCTATTATTTTGAAGAAAATTGTTGCTTTAGTACAGTGTTTTGTGATATGATAAAGAGAGAATTTTTACGTGAGATAGCCGATGGCTTACAGAGAGAGGATAAGCTGTGGGATCTGTTCCATTCTGTACGGAAACCTACTATGAAGCACACAGTATGTGCACTTCATGTTGGGAGTCGCGACTTGTCTCATGTGGAGGAACAGAAGATTATGCGACTCTTTGATCTCTTGGTTTTCGCAAGGATCACAGACTCCGGGATAGATCTTCGTGTTCGAAATTTGAGTAGAACATTGTCTGATGGAGCGTGCAGATCGATCCTGAAACTACTTGCTGGAATCTTGGAAAAATTCAAAGCCTAATGCAATGCGGGGGATCTTGTATTGCCTTGCAAGCCCCCCCCAATTTGTCCGTAGCTGGTCATACAGCATCGGCAAAGGTGTATTATCAGAAAGGAGGGCACATTGCTGATTGCAGCGTGCACGGTTAAATGAAGAAGAAAGTTGCAATGTTTCCCGGGCAGGGAAATGTATACGTAGGCATGTGCAAGAGTCTGCTCAACGAGCATGAGATTGCGCGCAGAACCTTCAAAGAAGCCTCAGAAGCCATTGATATGGATCTAATTGATCTCTGCCTAAACGGGGATTTGAAGGATCTTACCAAGACCGAGAATGCTCAGCCTGCTATATTAACTGCCAGCGTAGCCGCCTTCCGTGTACTCAAGGAGGAGTTCGGCTTCCGTCCCCATTTTTTTGCCGGACATAGCCTTGGAGAGTTTTCTGCACTGACATGTGCTGAGTACATCGAATTCAGAGATGCTGGTCGTTTGGTCAAAATCAGGGGACAGCTGATGCGTGATGCAGCTGAAGGCTCCGAAGGGCTTATGACTGCTATCGGCAAGGTTCCCAAGAATGAGATCCTTGCTGTTTGCGAGAATGTTTCTACGCCTGATAGTATTGTTTGTGTTTCAAACTATAATTCTTTAAAGCAAAATGTAATTTCCGGGCACAGGGACGCAGTTGTTGCTGCAGAAAAACGCCTTGCCGATTTAGGTGCATCTGTTAAGCGCCTGAATGTAAGTGCCCCCTTCCATTCTCCACTGATGCAACCTGCACTGGAACAGTTCAAGCGAGTTCTTGAGAGGGTCAGCTTCAGAGATAGCGGGAAGCTTGTTCTTTCTAATGTCACTGCTAAGCCTCATGTATATGAGGAAATTAAATCCAGACTGGCACAGCAGCTTGTCAGTCCAGTTCGTTGGCAGGAAACAGTTGAGTACCTGAAAACTCAGCAGATCAGAGTTGCTGTTGATGTTGGACCCGGCAAGGTCCTTCGGAACCTAATGTTTGATAATTTCCCCAGTATTCGCGCATTGTCATACGATGTTGCAGATAATGCCCGCGAGCTGGAGAAGCTTCTGGGAACAGAGAAGGTCACACCCTTTGTATCCAGATGTATGGGTCTTGCTGTTGCAACCAAGAACAACTGTGCCGATGCGCAGATTTATGAGAATGAGGTTGTTGAGCCTTATCGTCGCTTGCAGCTAATGCAACAAACCATTGATGCAGAAGAGCGTGCTGCAGATCCGGAAGAAATGCGACTTGCAAGAGAGCTACTGATCCGTATTTTCACGGGTAAGAGAATCTCCGCAGAGGAGCAGGAAGCACGGTTGCAGACCCTGTATCTTGATACTGAAACGGAGACGATCTTCGCTTAATCCTCATTGTAAATGATACAATTGGGCGGTGATTCCTTTGGACTTTGATATTAAATTAGACGAATTAGATGATCTGTTTGAGCTCCCTGTGGAGTCCTTTGATGGTAATTCTATCCCTGACGATATTGCTGTTGTTGGTTTGTCTGTTAAGGCCGGCTACGCAAATGATGCCCAGGAGCTATGGGATGCACTGTGTAGAGGAGAGAACTTTGTGCGAGAACTCCCTCTTGATAGACAGTCTGATGCAGATGCCTTTGGAGCCTATTTAGGGAAAGAGAATATTAAGTATGCGCAGCAGAGCTATTTGGATCGGGTCGATCTGTTTTGTCCGTCATATTTCCATATTCCTCCTAAGGATGCAGCCCTCCTCGACCCGGCACAGCGGATCTTCCTGCTGACAGCATGGAGAGCCCTTGAGGATGCCGGACTATCCAAAAATCGATTATCCGGTTCTGATACAGGCGTATTTGTTGGATACTCCACTTCAGAACATCAATATAGTACCATCCTCTCAAATTCCAATCCGGAATTTGCAGACCGAGCTCTTTCCGGTACAGTCAATTCGATTATTGCCAGCCGATTGAGTTATTATCTGAATCTTAAAGGTCCTGCGATCATGGTGGATACAGCTTGTTCCTCTTCTTTGGTGGCTGTCCACTTGGCATGCAATGCTTTACGATCCGGTGAATGCTCTATGGCAATTGCCGGCGGTGTAATGTACAGACTGATCCCTGAGGCATTGACAAATGATGACGGTCCCTCTGTCACATCTAAGGACGGACAGACAAGAACATTTGATGCAGGGTCTGATGGCACCAATGCCGGCGAGGGCGTTGCTGCGCTGATTCTGAAGCCCCTCTCCCTTGCGTTGAGAGATAAGGATCGTATATATGCCCTGATCAAAGGTAGCGCTGTGAATCAGGATGGTGCATCCGTAGGCATTACAGCACCCAATGCAACTGCTCAGGAGGATGCGATCCTACGAGCATGGGAGATGTCCGGGATTGATCCGGAGCAGGTTTCTTATATTGAGGCACATGGAACCGCTACGAAGTTAGGAGATCCTGTTGAGATCTCCGGTATTCAGGGGGCTTTCCGTAAATATACAAATAAAAAACAATTCTGCGCAATTGGGTCTATTAAAACGAATATGGGCCACTTGGATAGTGCTGCGGGAATCATGGGGCTTGTTAAGTGTATCTTAGCTCTGAAACATAAGCAGCTTCCTCCACATTTGAACTTTGTCAGTCCAAATCCAAGAATTGACTTTATGGATTCGCCCGTTTATGTGAATGACTCCTTGCAGAATTGGACCTCAGACAGTCCTTTGATCTGTGGTGTAAGTTCTTTTGGAATGAGTGGTACCAATTGCCATGTGATCCTACAGGAATATGAGGCAATAACAGAAGAAATATATCTACCTATGGTTTTGCCCCTATCTGCAAGGAATAGGGAAGAATTGATCCTTCTTGCTGAACGATTTGAGGATATAGTAATGAAGGATCCTGCGAACATTAGCAATTATATCTATACGGCTGCTGTGTCCAAGTCGGATGAGTCAGAACGATTTGCCGTGATCGTTCATTCTGTAGAAGATCTTGTTGATCTGAAGCAGAAAGTCAAGGATGGTGCGGTCAGTATTTCTGACAAGGATGCTTCCTCGTCCTATGGGACTTCGGAGGCGACACTTCCTGAATTATGCGGAGCCTATCTTTCAGGGGCACAAATCCAATGGCACGAGATTTATAGAGATGCTCCGGTTCATGTGATCTCCGGAGTTGAGGATCCATTCAAGCTGGAACGCTGTTGGCAGAATCCTACCAAGAAGCCAACCCTCGGGGGATCAGCCCAAACAGAAGCTCTTTTGGATGTATGCTTAACAGCATCTCCTTTACTCCATGTATATGCTACGATTATGAGCGAGGAAACTCATTCTGAGGTTCGGGAGCACATGATCGGTGAGCGGAATGTTTTAGCAGGAACGGTGTATGTTGAGATGCTTCGCTGTGCTGCGGAAAAAATGCTTCATACATCAAAGCTGCAGATTGATTCTCTTATTTTTATGACTCCTATGATCTTCGAGAAGGAGCAGAGCAGAGAAGTTCAAACAGTATTATATCGGAAGAATGATAACGACTTGGATGCTGTGATCCAGAGTCGCCTTATAGGTGAACAGGATTGGACGGTCCATATTCAGGCGAAGGTTTCTTCATTCTCCGAGCCCAAGCCTGAGAAAGTCGATGTTACCGCACTCCTTTCTCGCATGGGAGAGAATGTTATGGATCGCATCGGCACTACCGTTGACCAAATGGTGACAACAGGTCCCAGGTGGAAAGTGCAGAAGGGTATATGGATCTCAGAAAATGAGGCTGTTACCACAGCTGCCCCAGATGCTGAGTTTGCACAGGAGTTGGAGCAGTATTCCCTGTATCCATCTATGTTGGATGCTGCTGTAAACTGCAGCAGTGTTTTGAATGGGGATATCTTCTGTTTACCGTATTATTATGGAAGTATGCGGATCTATGGTTCTATGTCCGGACCTATTTACTCCCATACAATTAAGAATTTAGAAAGCTCCTCGGCTGATGGGGAGATACATGTTTTTGACATTCAAATTTTTGATGAGAATGGTGATATCATTGCGACAGTCAAGGACTACGCTATGAAGAAAACCAGTTCTCGCCAAACTCAGCAGTTCTTCCGCTATCAGGATCCTCTTCTTCGCAGGAGCCTATGGATCCCTGAAACAACTCAATACCGCAGAACTGACATTTACCATGCAGATCAGACCACTGTTCTTGTATCTATGGTTGACAGACAACCGAAAAAGCTCTATCAGGCTATAAAAGCTGCTGCAAAAGATCGAGCTTATGAGTTGGTTGCTTGCGACTGGCCCTCTCGCAATACTGAACGGAAGACCTATGTATTCCCTGATCATCCAAAAGGATTTGTGGAGTTTTTTGAGGAAATGGAACGACGCAATCTTTCGCGTATTGTGTTCTTCCTGCCCGATTATCGGGATTATCCTACAACGGAGGACTTTGTTGCTGAGATTGAAGGTTTGGCGCAGAGCTTCTTCCACCTGGTCTATGCTGTTGCCTCCAATAAGGCTTTGGGTAACGTAAGTATTGATATTTTGATTCCCATTGCCGATGGTACCCCATCACCTGTGGCTATGTTGATTGCAGGTATGGGAAAGTCTGTATTGTATGAGTACAGTCGTTTAAATCTACGTTGCGTACTGGTCTCAGCAGATACTGCTCCTGCTTCCGTTTTGGAAGAAATGTCCTACAACCATTCCAATTATACAGTCATGTTGCGGGATGGTCAGAGACTTGTTCCACAGATTACTGCCATACAGGAGCCGGAGGAGAAGAGCTTCAGATTGCGTAAGAATGGAACCTATCTTATTACGGGTGGTACCGGTGGTATCGGCCTTGTGATTGCAGATCTATTTGCCGATATTGAACCGGATATCAATTTAATTTTGGCATCTCGCAGCGCTGCCTTGCCTCAGGAGCTGTGGCAGAGCTCCATGGACCCGAAATACAAGGCTCTGAGAGAGCTGGCTAAGAGGGTTCGGTCTATTCGTTGTATTTCCTGTGATGTGGGAGATCCTAAGGCAGTTGCCTCTCTTATGAAGGAGAACATGGAGATTTCCGGCATTGTTCATGCTGCGGGCTTGCCCGGAGGCGGATTTGTAATCAAACGCAAATGGCAGGATCTGCTGGAGGTCCTTCGTCCCAAGGTTCATGGCACCTATGAGCTTATGAAGTATGCGCAGCAGAGAAATATGGACTTTATTGCGATGTTCTCCTCTTATTCTACTGTGCTCCCTGTAGCCGGACAATCGGATTATATCGGTGCTAATAGCTTCTTAGATGCTTATGCTGACTTTTGCGCTGATAGCGGCAGGGTCAAGGTAATTAATTGGAGCGGTTGGAGAGACTGCGGAATGGCTTTAGCCAATGGTGTGGATATGGAACGATCTCCCGTAACCTTCCTTAGCAATGAAGAAGGCAAGGCTGCCTTCCTGCAAGCGATGGAGTGCTCTGAGCCCCGTGTTCTCATTGGCAGGTTTAACTATAAGGAGTTAGCTTCCGCTTTACAGGATTATGAGAAGGTTCTGACCTTCGATGAGGATACCTTAGCTCAGATCCGTGCTGCTTCCAGCCATTCGCAGTCGGAAAGTGAGAATTACACGATTTCTGTTAAGGGCAAGGATAGCCCCTTAACTCCTACTGAAGAGAAGGTTGCTCAGGCATGGGCAAAGACTCTGGGTCTGAGAGAGGTTCACTATCAAGATCGCTTCCTTGAGATCGGTGGTGACTCTCTATCTGCAACCTATTTACAGAAGGAAGTTGAGAAACTATTCCCGGGAACAATGGATATCACAGATGTGTTTGTGTATCCTACAATTGAGCAAATGTCGGACTTCATTGATAGTAAGATCGTGGTTGAGACGGAAGAGCTTTTGCTGCCGGAGACCCCTGTTGAACAAGAGGTTGAACCGACCGAAGAGGAACCAAAGCTGTCCGATACAGATCAAATGAGAAAGCTGCTTGAATTGCTTGCATCCGGTGAGATTGATGTAGGGCAAGCCGGACAGCTCTTATAGGGAGGGATACTATTTGAGTTTAGTTAAAGATTATATTTTAGAACAGGTTAGCCAAAAGACCCTTTCACCTGATCGTGCAATGAGCATTCTGCAGGAGCTGGGCGAAATGGAAAAGGGAGCTGCTCCTGACAACCGGATCGCAGTCATCGGCATGTCCTGTAATCTGGCTGAGGCAGAGAATTATGAGGCGTTCTGGCAGAATCTGCTCCATGATCGTGACTGTTTAGGCTATATGCCGAGAATGTTTGACGATTATTATCGTCTGGTTGAGAACAAGATTTTTGCTGATGTTATGGGCATGAAGCCCTTCAGCATCGAGGAGAATCGCTTTAACAGTCGCAGCTCTTATGTTAAGAATACAGATAAATTTGATGCTGCGTTCTTTGGCATTGCACCCAGAGAAGCAAAGTACATGGAACCCGGTCAGCGTATTTTCTTGGAAACAGCTTGTGCTGCTATTGAAGACGGTGGCTATAGTCTGAACGATGTTATGGGTAGCTCCATCGGTGTTTTTGTGGGAAAGGACCATAACAACTCTGAGTTCTATAAGCGGGTCACCAAGGACGATACTCTGAGCACTACGGGCTCCTGGCACGGTATTCTGGCAAGCAGGATCAGCTATATCTTCAACTTCCGTGGCCCTGCTATTGTGATGGATACCGCATGCTCCTCCGGCTTGGTTTGCGTTCATGAAGCCTGTAGAGCGCTTCAGGCAGGGGACTGTGAAATGGCCATTGCCGGTGGTATTTCCTGTGGCGGATCACCTGCTGACGGCACCAAGGATCCTGATGAAGTATCCGATGCACTGGAATCTGTTGCATCGCAGGATTCCATTGTTCGTCCCTTTGATAAGAAATCTGCCGGTACTGTTTTCGGTGAGGGCTGTGCAGCATTGCTGTTGAAGCCTCTGAAAAAGGCAATTGCAGACGGAGATCGGAT
>JAGBGB010000281.1 GCA_017936205.1 Oscillospiraceae bacterium | reverse complement strand
GGCTATCACCTTTAATAAGGTTGGTACAATATATAGGTTTATCATTCATTGAAATAACGTGTTTTGTAAGGAAAACCGCAACTTCATTGGATGTGCTCCACAACATTTTCTGTTAGCCTTACTAAAGGTGATAACCTTAATCGGAATTTAACACACTGACTTTCGATCCCGTACCGTATCCTTCCCTCTTCCACTATACCACATTATTCTAATAATGTAAATAGCAATTTGCACTCGTTACTTTTTATTTCTCCTACAATTAATTTGCACTAAGTATGCAAATCTTCTCCTTGGATCTGTCGTGTATGACACAAACTGACATCACAAAGATTCTGAGAAAGGAAAACAGCTCTTGACAAATGAATAAAAATGAGATAAAATTCACTGGGTTTTGAAATAAAATACTGTGGAGGGAATGTAACATGAAGAAGTATTCATGTGTTCTGTTGATCCTATGTATCGTCATGCTGCTGGGAGGCTGCGGAGGCACAGGAGCCGAGGGGCAGCTGCAGCTCATTGATATCCCCCTGACCAATGAGGAATATGCCTTCGGTATCGATCCGAATCAACCGCAGCTGTTAGAGCAGGTCAATGAATTTATTACAAGCAGCATAGAAGACGGCACTTTAAAAGCAATTTGTGAAGAATATTTTGCAGGTGGAGAGCCTACGGCTGTTGTATCTTATCCCAGAGATCCCCGGAAGGATCAGCTTGTGGTTGCCACCAATGCCATGTTCGCACCCTTTGAATACACCCGTGGGAATCAGTTCTACGGCATTGATCTGGAGCTGGCCGCAGCTCTGGCACAGCATCTGGGTCAGGAGCTGGTCATTGTGGATATGGACTTCGATGCAGTGTGCCTGTCGGTAGGGCAGGGAAAGTGTGACATTGCCATGGCTGGTCTGACCATTAACGAGAGTCGGAAGGAGCATGTGGTATTTACCGTTCCTTATTACCAAGCCTCTCAGCGGCTGCTGGTGCGGCAGGATGACACCCGTTTCCAAGGCTGCCGGAGCACTGCGGATGTGGAGGCTCTTTTGCAGGAGATGACGCCCTCTGTGAAGGCAGGGGTGCAGACCGGAACCACTGGACAGAGCTATTTACTGGGAGATGAGGAGTGGGGCTTCCCCGGATACGATCTAAGCTGTATGGGATACCAGTCTGTGGCGTTAGCTGTGCAGGATCTGCTCAACGGCAATTTGGATTTCGTTCTGGCTGACGAAGCACCTGCAGGTCTTCTGCTGGACAGCCTTTCTAAGGACGGAGGCTCCTTCAAGGAAAAGCTTCAAGGCTTCTGGAAGGAGCTGACGGAAAAGGGTGGTTATGAGCTGGTGCTGGAAGGCTTACGGAATACGGTGCTGATCTCTATTCTGGGTCTGCTCATTGGCATTGTCATAGGAACCCTGATCGCTACAGCCGGGATCGTTCCTCAGTACAAGCTGCTGACTCGGCTCTGTAACAGGCTGTGCAGGCTCTATGTGGGCTTCTTCCGTGGAACGCCCATTGTGGTGCAGCTTCTGCTTGCCTACTATGTACTGCTACCCTTACTGGGATTGAATTATCCGCCCCTTGGGGTGTGCATTGTGGTTTTTGGCTTGAATTCTGCCGCTTATGTTTCGGAGATCATGCGTGGTGGCATTGCTTCCATTGACAAAGGACAGTTAGAAGCAGGCAGAGCCTTGGGTCTGTCCTTTTCCGTGACTATGATCCGAATCGTCATTCCTCAGGCGATTAAGAATATTCTACCCACCTTAGGCAATGAGTTTATTTCTCTGATCAAGGAGACCAGCATTGTCAGCTTCGTCAGTGCGGTGGATCTGTACAAGGCGTTTCATATTGTAGCAACCAACAGCTACGAATACATCGTACCCTATTTGGCAATGGCTGTGATCTACATCGTTCTGATCGCAGTGATCTCTCTGCTGGTAAAGGTTATGGAAAGGAGGCTGGCTCGCAGTGATAAGCGTTTCGCATCTAAGTAAGAGCTATGAGGACGGAAAGCTCATTTTAAAAGATATTTCTATCCATATTGAAAAAGGAGAAAAGTTAGTCATCATCGGGCCCTCCGGCTGCGGAAAGTCCACCTTCCTCCGCTGCCTGAACTGTATGGAGGATCCCACAGGGGGCTCCATCCTCTTCCGTGGTCAGGATCTGGCAGATTTCTCCGTGAACATCAATCATGCTCGTCGTCATATGGGCATGGTATTCCAGCAGTTCAACTTGTTCAACAATAAGACCGTTCTGGAGAACATCACCCTTGCTCCCATTCTGGTAGCCAAGGAGGAGCGGAGGGCAACACTGAGGAGGAACAGAAGACTGTGGCTGCAGAACCTGTTCCGCAAGGAAAAGCAGTCTCTGCTCCCTGTTCCCCATAAGAAGGAGATCAAAGCCAAAGCAGAAGCCCGTGCAATGGAGCTGCTGGAAAAGATCGGCTTGGAATCCAAGGCATCCGTCTACCCTTCCACTCTATCCGGGGGACAGAAGCAGCGGATCGCCATTATCCGTGCACTGGCCATGGATCCTGAAGTGATCCTCTTCGATGAGCCCACCAGTGCTCTGGATCCTGAAATGGTAGGGGAGGTTCGGGATCTGATCAAGAAGCTGGCAGATACCGGCATGACCATGGTCATCGTCACCCATGAAATGGGCTTCGCCAGAGAGGTGGCGACTAAGGTGGTCTTCATGGACAGCGGCACCATCAAGGAGAGCGGCAGCCCGGAACAGATCTTCGACCACCCCAAGGATCCTCGCCTCCAAGAATTCCTATCCAAGGTGATTTCCTAAATAATCCTCGAAGCTAACGAATAGATAAAAAGCTTCGGATCAAAACAATCGCCTTTGCAAATTTTCTCGAAAAAGGGGAGTTGCCTCAAAACGAGGCAACTCCCTTTCGGAGCGGTCCAATAAAACAGTTTCATAATTGTTTTCGGGAAACGGCATGATTTCGGTCATGCCGTTTTTCCGTTTTGCAAGTCATAGAGTAATGCGGCGGGAAGTATACCGATTTAGTTGTAGCTGATTTCCACATCCTGCACCCGGTGTCCGCTGGATTTATCCGGTGCATGAACATATACGGCGTTGACCAAATCGTTCAGCACTGCGGGAGTCAGCTTCTCCAAATGCAGATACTTCTTCGCCTGACGGATAAATTTGTCTACATTATCCGCCTGGTCTTCCTGATTCTGTATTTCTTCTTCCAGCATTTCAATCTTGATTCTCAAGTCCGCCTGTTCCTGCTCATAATCCTCAGACAACATCTGAAAACGAGATTCGGACAGTTTCCCGTTGACCATATCCTCATAAATACGCTAGAACAACCTGTCCAGCTCCGCCAGACGGTTTTC
>JAGBGB010000280.1 GCA_017936205.1 Oscillospiraceae bacterium | reverse complement strand
TCCAGGACACGCAGCCGGATGCACCCAGCTTGCCGCCGTACTTATCGAAGTGGTGGCGAACATTACCGGCAGTACGGTTGCGGCTGTCGGTCATGGTCTCAACGATCACTGCAATGCCGTTGGGGCCGTAGCCTTCATAAACGATGGATTCGTATGCATCACCGGAGCCTGCGTTGCCTGCCTTGTCCAGAACACGCTTAATGTTGTCGTTGGGCATATTGGCAGCCTTTGCCTTGGTGATAACGGTAGCCAGACGGGAGTTGTAGTTGGGGTCGGTGGAACCGCCGCCTTCCTTAACGGCTACATACATTTCCTTAGCGATCTTGGTGAACGCAGCAGCACGCTTGGCATCCTGTGCGCCCTTGGTTTTCTGAATGTTATGCCATTTGGAATGACCTGACATAGTATTACTTCCCTTCGTGGATAAATTTCATAAGCTATTTTAGCACATCATGGAAAGAAAAACAACTCTTTTGTCTGTTTTTTCTTTCCGATTGCAAAGAATATTGCGTTTTTCCTTATGCGAAGCAGATGCAGTCCTTATGAACCTTGGATTCCAGCACTTCAACCTGAGGGAACGCTGCCTGAAGCTGCCGTGCGACATAGGCACAGACCGGGTTCTCTGTCTGGAAGTGACCTGCATCAATGAGGGTGATGCCGTACTCTGCTGCGTCGGCAAACTGATTGTACTTGCAGTCTGCAGTGACCAGAGCATCATAACCCAGCTGCGCTACACGGTAAATGGAGTCTCCGCAGCTTCCGCCGCCGACCGCTACCTTGGTAATGGGTCTGCCACCCACATAACGGACGCCCTCACAGCCCAGAGCGGCTTTGACCTTCTGCACGAATGTCTCCGGATCGGTGGTGGGAATGCTGCCCCCTCGGAGCAAGCCGTAGGGACGACCCTGTTCATCGGTTCCATCGGGATCAATGACCTGCACCTGTTGCAGCCCCAGAGCGGCTGCCAGACAATCATTGACACCACCGGGGGCGCAGTCCAGATTGGTGTGGGCGTTCAGGGCGGAAATGCCGTTCTCGATCAAGTACAGCAGACTTCTTCCTGTAATATCTCCATCATTGACGGTTTCAATCTTCCACAGAACGGGGTGGTGAGTGACTAAAAGCTGACAATCCAGCTCCTTTGCTTCCTTGCAAACATGGGGGAAGGGATCCAGAGCCACTAAGATTTTTCGAACCTCTCGATCGGAACGACCGCACAGGAGACCGATGTGATCCCACTCCATTGCCATGTACTCCGGAGCAAGAGTCTTTAAGTAATCATGAATTTGTTGTACAGTTGGCATATTGCTCCCTCATTTCTCGCACTTCTTTCAGTGCGGTTTCGTAATAAGCCAGATGGGCTCTGGGCTTGGCAGCTTTGGAAATTCCCTCCACAGCAGCGGCAAGGGCGGATTGGATCCGCTGCAAATAGGCAGGCAGAAGAGGGTCCCCGCTGTTTAGCAGGGCAGGGGAAACATACTGCTGTCCCGGAGTCAGGCTTTCTGTCTTGCCGAAACGGACTCGCAGCACCTGATACAGGAAGCCGCCGTCCTCTACCAGAACCTCGGCTTCGATGCCGAAGCCTAACTCTCCCAAGCGGCGGCGAAGATCGTTGCCGGAGGATTGGGGCTGCAGGATCAGAGTATATCGCTCCTGTCGCACCCAAGGGCAGGCTTCCAGGATCTGGGCGATCAGATCCCCACCCATACCTGCACAAACAATGGTGTCTACCTGCTGGGGATCGATGGCAGCCAGTCCGTCTGCCTGAGAGAAGCACATTTTATCCGCCACGGAGAATTTTTTTGCATTCTCCATAGCCTTTTTCAGGGGCTGTTCCCGCAGCTCCGAGGCATGGACAAATTCTGCCCTGCCGCTGCGGAGCAGCTCTATGGACAGGTAACCGTGATCTGCTCCGATGTCAGCTACTCGGGCTCCCTGAGGAACCTGTGCGGCACAGCAAAGGAGCCGCTTGGAAATCGGTACTTTCATAGCATCCCTTTCTTAAATCATTGAGCACTGCAAATTCCGATTTGACAAACAGTTTGATTTAACGCTGCGTAGGGGCGCGCATTGCGCGTCCGGTTCATGGCGTAACGCCATGAACACAGAAACCACCGAAAATGATGTAATTTCTCCTAAAATCGAAATATTTTTCACAACCACCAATTCTTGGTGGTTGTCGGACGCGCAATGCGCGCCCCTACGAAACGGTGAACGAAGCAGTGCGATAAATCGGAAGTGATTGCAACAAGGGAGGGCTGTCTCACGGGAGACAGCCCTCCTGTTTGTGTCTTACTGGTTGGCTTCGCAGGCTTCGATAAAGCGGTTGACCTGCTTCAGGAAGGCATCACAATCCACACCGTGTACCATGCAGGCTTCCTCGACGGTCTCTCCGCGAGCAGAGGGGCAGCCCAAGCAGTGCATGCCGATCGCCTGGAACAGGGGAGCGGTCTGGGGAGCGATATCCAGAACATCACCGATAATGGTGGTCTTTTCAATTCTAACAGCCATAATGGACCTCCTTGTTATTTTTTCTCTATTATACCCAATGGAGGCTGAAAAATCAAGATACAGTCTGTGGAAATTCTGCTTTTCTGTCGAAGGGCCCTTGCTTTTTTCGGAAAAGGTGATAAGATACTGATGAAACAGAAAGGGAGGATGTGCAGTGTTTGATACCGTTTTGCAGGGGGGCTGTCTGATCGATGGCAGCGGTGCCCCGGCTTTTGTGGGGGATATTGCCTTCGAAAATGGAAAAATTGCCGCAGTGGGTCAAGGGCTACAGGGACGGGAAGAGATCAGTGTAAGGGGCTTTGTAGTTGCTCCGGGCTTTATTGATATTCACCGCCACGGAGATGCAGAGGTGTTCCGAAGGGGCTTCGGCTCTTTAGAGCTGGCACAGGGTCTGACCTCTATGGTCAACGGGGTCTGTGGATTATCCCTCGCACCCTTCGGGGAGACTCACAGAGAGGAGCTGCTGCGATATCTGCAGCCTGTAACCGGAACTCTGGATCCTGCCATTCCCACGGAATCTATGGAGGCGTACTTGTCCGCCTTAAAGGAGCTGCCTCTCCATGTGGGCATGATGGTGGGCGGCGGTACGGTGCGCAGTGATGTGTCCGGCTACCGAGCAGAGGATCCGGAGGATTTCTCTCAAATTCACAGACGGATCGAGGCTGCCCTGTCTCAGGGAGCCTTGGGAGTGTCCTTAGGCTTAGGCTATGCACCGGAATGCTTCTACAGTAAGGAGTCTCTGATCCGTGCTCTGGCACCCTTGGAGAACAGTCAATATCCCATTGCCGTTCATATGAGGGAGGAAGGGGATATGGTCTGCGAGGCTCTACAGGAGATGATAGATGTGGCGAAGGCTCTCCGCTGCCCCTTACATATCAGCCACCTGAAGGCTATGGGAAAGCGGAATTGGGGCAAGCGGATCCCCACGGCGCTTTCCATGATGGACAGAGCTCGTCAGGAGGGGATGGATGTGGGCTGTGATGTGTATTTATATGAAGCAGGCTCTACCCAGCTGCTCCATCTGCTGCCGCCGGATTACTTGGAGGGCGGAGTAGATGCCATTTCTCACAGGCTGCAGCAGCCGGAAAAGATCTGTGAGCTCCGTCATAGGATCAAGACCGGGAGAGATTTTGATAACATCGCTCAGATGGTCGGGTGGGAGAATATTGTTGTCAGCTCTCTGCAGCTGCCTCAGTATCAGTCCCTAATTGGGAAGACTATGGAGGAAATCTCGGAGGAGCTTTCCATGGATCCCGTTGCCTGTCTGTGCAAGCTGCTGTCTGATGAACGCTGTGCCGTGACCATGATCGATCGGATCAACTGCGAGGAGGATATTCGTAGGATCCTGCAGGATCCCTTTGCAAGCGTGATCTCCGATGCGACATATCCCAGTCGGGGTATGCCTCACCCCAGAGTGTATGCCACCTATTCCCGTCTCATAGAGACCTATGTATGCAAGGAACAGGTTCTGACCTTAGAAGAGGCCATCCGCAAGGCTACAAGCCTCCCTGCACAGGCTATGCGTCTGAAGGGAAAGGGATTGTTAAAGGTAGGAATGGATGCAGATGTAGCCGTATTCAAGCCTGAGAACATCCATGCCCACTCCACCTTCTCAGATCCCAGACAAGAGAGCAGCGGCATGGAATATGTCTTTGTATCCGGCAAGCCTGCGATCCATCAAGGTCAAAGAACCGCCAACCTGCCGGGGACGATCCTGCAAAGCGCTGCTCATTAAAGATTGTACACATATAGGTTCCGATTTATCACACAGTTTGATTTACCTCTTCGTAGGGGCGCGCATTGCGCGTCCGGTTCATGGCGTAACGCCATGAACACAAAAACCATCGAAAATGATGTAATTTCTCCAAAAAACGAAACATTTTTCACAACCACCAATTCTTGGTGGTTGTCGGACACGCAATGCGCGCCCCTACGAATGGTACGATAAATCGGAATTTGAACAGAAAGATGCCGCTGCTTTCCTATGTGGTAGGGGAAGCAGCGGCGATTGTTTTGACTTACAGCAGCAGGCAGATCAAGCCGTTGGCGCCTTCGTTGATGATCTTGGTCAGGGCATCCTTGATTTTATAACGGGCATCGTCAGGCATACGCTTGAGCTTGGTGGTCAGCCCCTCGTTGACCAGCTCGAAAAGGGATTTGCCGAAGATGTTGCTTTCCCACAGCTTCTCGGTGTTATCCTCGTACTCCCCTAAGAGATACTTTACCAGATCCTCGGACTGCTGCTCGTTACCAACCATGGGGCTGATCTCTGTCTGGATGTCTGCACGCATCATATGGATGGAGGGAGCACTGGCTCGGAGCTTGACACCGTAGGCACCGCCCTTCTTCACGATCTCAGGCAGCTCTAAGTGCATTTCCTCCGCAGCGGGCATCACGATACCGTATCCGGTGGCTTTGACCTCCTCTAAGGCGGCAGAGATCTTGTCATACTGCTTCTTCATTTGCGCCAAGGCTGTAAGGATAGACAGAAGCTGTCCGTCGTTTCGGATCTCGAAGCCGGTTTTCTGTCCAAGGATCTCATAGAACAGCCCTTCGTTGAAGTCCAGCTCACAGCTTACGCTGCCCTCTGCTAAATCCACCTGAGTGATACGACAGCCGCAGATCTGTTCCAGCTCACAGACCCGACCGATCATGGGTTCTGCTTCAGCCAAACGGGAGATCTGCTGGGCGTTTCGTCTGAGGGCTTCGTATAAGGTTACTTTCAATGGATTATCATATTCCAGTGCCTGTACCCAGCTTGGCAGGAAGACCTGCAGCTGCCGCAGGGGGAAAGCATAGAGCAGTTCCTTCAGGATCCCTCTCAGATCTTCCTCCTGCATTTTCAAGCAGTCAACACACAGGGCACTGACATGGTAGTTGCCGGACAGAAATTCTGCGAGGCTTTTTGCATCCTTTCCCTTGGGATCGCTGCTGTTGACCAGAACCACAAAGGGCTTTCCTGTTGCCTGCATATCTCGGATGGCTCGTTCCTCTGCAGCAATGTAATCTGTACGGGGAATGTCCGTAATGCTGCCGTCTGTGGTAATGACAATTCCGATGCTGCAGTGCTCCTCCATGACCTTCCGTGTGCCCAGCTCAGCAGCCTCGGTCATGGGGATCTCATGATCGAACCAGGGCGTGGTGACCATTCTGGGGACCCCATCCTCCATGGCACCTATGGCACCGTTGACCATGTAGCCTACGGAATCGATCAGGCGAACAGACAGGGTAGCAGTACCATCCGGACTGATCTGCACCGCTTCCTCCGGAACGAATTTTGGCTCAGCGGTCATAATGGTCTTCCCGGAGGCACTCTGAGGCAGCTCATCCTTTGCCCGTTCCTTCTGATACAGATCCTCAATATTGGGGATCACCAGCTCCTCCATAAGGCGCTTAATGAAGGTGGACTTTCCTGTTCGCACAGGTCCCACCACACCGATATAAATATTGCCTCCCGTTCTTCGGGCAATGTCTGCATATAAATGGTTGCTCATAATAAAATCCTCCCCCAAAGTCTCGTGGTACAAGGTATGCACGAGGGGGGAGGACTATGCCTTAATCTATGACGGGGAAAATGTATAAGCTTCGGGGACGGCCGAGGAAACCGTACTGCTCCAACACATGAAGAGCTGCAGGGTGCTCCGGCTCCTGCCCTATGTGAAGCTCCCTGAAGCCCGTAGCTCTTGCAACAGCAATGGCTTCGCCCAGAAGCTGGGCAGCCAAGCCTCTGCCTCGGAATTCCGGTAGCAGACCGAAATAGCTGAGGACACCGTCCTCTACAGCCAGTACACCGGTAGCATCCTCATTGAGCATGGAGATCCGCACCTTTCCCTTGAGCTCCGGGAAGTGGGACAGGAGGGGGGCATCTGCCTCCTCAGGATCTCGGTACCACATATTGAAGTCCCTGTTTTTGCCGCCTCGCCACCACATCTGCTTACCCAAGGTAGAGATATCTTCGGTGATGTGGCTGGCATCGTTGAGGAATTCCAGAGAGAATTCGCCGTTGTCATAATGCACACAGGTCACGGCTGTATTCTCGCAATGCTGGATGGCATTGTCCTGACCGGGATAGAACAGGGTCTGCAGGGAGCCACGGAGCACCATGCCGTGAGAGAACAGGGCAACGGTTTGTCCGTCGTGCTTCTCGGCAATTTCTCTCAGTGCTACGAGGAAGCGACCGACATAAATATCGAAGGTCTCGCTGCCCTCTACGGACCAGGTCCTGGGACTGTGAGAGAAGGCGTAATTTCTCTCCGGGTCGCTGTGATCTAACCAGCCGAAGGGGTGATTTTCCCAAATGCCGACGGATATTTCACGCAAGCGCCGATCCTTATTCAGAGGGAGCTTCTTGGGCTTGTAAATGGCTCCGGCTGTAATACAGGTACGAGCCAAATCGCTGGAATAGACTGCATCAATGGGAATATTTGCAAAGCGCTGCTCCAAAGCTGCGATTTGCTTCCGACCATTGGGTGTGATCAGGGAATCATACTGCCCCTGCAGGCGGCGGAATACATTCCCCTCAGCCTCCGCATGGCGGATCAGGTATAAAGTCGTCATAAATTCACCAACCTTTTCTCTATTGATCATTTATTATGATACCATATTTTCAAAATATTGAAAAGACGGATTTTTTGTTTTTTGGGCATGATAAGCATGGAGGTGAAAGAAAATGAAAGCAAAAACCTTTCTTTTGACCCTTGGCTTGGGCATGGCTGCCGGTGGCGCAGTGGCACTTATGCTGCCTGAACAATCCAAAGCCCGCAAGACCGCTCAGAAAGCTGTTGATATGGCTGAGGAGAAAATGACCGAAATAATGTCCTAACAACACAACCGGCTACAAAGGAGCTGTCTCAGAATACTGATCCATCTGAGACAGCCCCTACCCTTAATTGTATGATTCCTACATCAAATTCCAATTTATCGTACCATTCGTAGGGGCGCGCATTGTGCGTCCGACAACCACCAAGAATTGGTGGTTGTGAAAAATGTTTCGTTTTTTTGGAGAAATTACGTCTTTTTCGGTGGTTTTGGTGTTCATGGCGTTACGCCATGAACCGGACGCGCAATGCGCGCCCCTACGAAGGGGTAAATCAAACTGTGCGATAAATCGGAATTTGACGAGTTGTGTCTGTGTAATAGGTTGAGCTCAATGAAAATTCTTGCATTTTAAGGAAAATGTGATATCATATAAACAGAACCATAGAAAGGAGGAAGATATATGCAGCTTATCAGAACCTTCTGGCCCACACCCTTCCGTATCAAAAAGGGCGATGTTGCTTCCCTCATCATTCAGCTTGTGATCTTCTTGGTTGTTTGTGCTGTTGTTGGATGGCTCATCGGCATTCTGGCAGGGATTCCTATTATTGGCATTCTTTTCGGTTTGATCGGTGCTCTGCTGGAGATCTACTCTCTGGTCGGTATCGTTCTGTGTGTCTTAAAGTTCCTTGGAACCGTTTGATCTTTTTTGAACTATACATAAAAACAGTCTATTGCAGCGAGAACTGCAATAGACTGTTTTTATAACTGAAATTACTTTTCGTACTCCACAGCCTTGGTTTCTCGGATCACATTGATCTTGATCTGGCCGGGGTATTCCAGCTCGTTCTCGATCTTCCGTGCCAGCTCTCTGGCTAAGAGCACCATGTTGTCCTCGGAAACCTCTTCGGGCTTGACCATAATGCGAACCTCGCGACCTGCCTGAATTGCGTAGGCCTTCTCGACACCGGGGTGTGTGCCGGTTAGCTCTTCCAGCTTTTCCAGACGGCGGATGTAATTCTCCACATTCTCTCTTCTTGCGCCGGGGCGGGCAGCAGAGATGGCATCGGCAGCCTGTACCAGGCAGGCTACCAGAGTTCTGGGCTCCACATCGTTATGGTGAGCCTCAATGGCATGGATCACGTCGGGGGATTCGTTGTAACGGCGAGCCAGCTCAACACCCAGCTGTACATGGCTGCCTTCCTGCTCGTGGTCTACGGACTTGCCCAGATCGTGGAGCAGACCTGCACGCTTTGCAAGGGTAACATCTACGCCCATTTCGCTTGCCAGAAGACCTGCGATGTGGGAAACCTCGATGGAGTGATTCAGCACATTCTGACCGTAAGAGGTACGGTACTTCTGCTTACCAAGCTGCTTGATCAGCTCGGGATGCAGATTAATAATGCCGGTCTCGAAGGTGGCGCGCTCGCCTTCCTGCTTAATGACTCGTTCAACCTCACGGCGGGACTTCTCTACCAGATCCTCAATACGGGTGGGATGAATACGACCGTCGGCAATGAGCTTCTCCAGAGCCAGGCGGGCAACCTCACGGCGGACAGGATCGAAGCAGGAGACGGTAATGGTCTCAGGTGTATCGTCAATGATCAGATCAACACCGGTAATAGATTCCAGAGTGCGGATATTTCTTCCCTCACGGCCGATGATACGACCCTTCATCTCATCATTGGGCAGTGCAACTACAGAAACCGTAGCCTCTGCTGCGTGATCTGCTGCACAGCGCTGGATAGCAATGGCAATGATCTCACGAGCCATGGCATCGGCATTTTCCTTGGTCTGGTTCTCGATCTCCTTGATCTTCATAGCTGCAGCGTGACGACACTCGTCTTCGATATTCTTCAGCAGATAAGCCTTGGCATCCTCCTGAGTCAGACCGGAGATCTTTTCCAGCATTTCAAGCTGGCTCTTCTTGATCAGGTTGACCTCGTCCTGCGTTGCTGCAATGGCAGCCTGACGCTTCCGCAGATCCTCTTCCTTCTTCTCGAAGGCATCGATCTTCTTATCAAGGGATTCTTCCTTCTGCTGTAAACGGCGCTCCTGCTTCTGCAGGTCGGAACGACGTTCCTTGACTTCTTTTTCGTATTCGGTTCTGGATTTATGGATCTCTTCCTTGGCTTCGACCAGCATCTCACGCTTCTTGCTCTCACCACTCTTAATGGCATCGTTGATGATGCGGGTGGCTTCGGCTTCGGCGCTGCCGATCTCCTTCTCAGCGACCTTCTTGCGGTAGGATGTGCCAACGAAGAAGAAAATAAATGCTACTGCAATGTAACCTAAAATCAGTAAAACAATTAAGTACCAATCCATAGTCCGGGAATACACCTCCTTGTTTTATAATTTCTGTGTTTGTGTGGAACTTGTAATATTGTTTTAACAAAAATCTCGGATTTTCATTAGGATGGCATCACGGACGGTGCTGTCTCTTTTGTGCCATATGGCTCCTGGTACAGCTGCAGTGCTGTGGGAGGCTCATATCATACTACAAGCAATGGTGTGCGAAAGATAAAGCAACGCTCCCTCCGAACTACCCCATGTTTGGAGCAGAGCGAACTAATCCACCGTCTATTGTACCGTGTGCACAAGGTATTGTCAAGGGATTTTTCTGTTTTTTGTTAAAATGACAAAAATAATTCTAAGAATAATCATTGACCCTTATATAATTTTATGCGATAATATAGGTAGGAGGAGATTAGAATGAAACGAATTTGTTGTATGATAATTGTGCTGGCACTTTTACTGTCCGGCTGTTTCTTGAAGAGTAAGCCTGCAACTGTGAGTGGAGACTGTTACCAGATCGGAATGAGTGTTCTGGAGGCAACAGATGACTATTTGGATGGAGATATTACTGCCATCGTAGCTGCCGGACAGATTCAGAATCGCTGTCGTGAGTTCGGAGGCGTTCAGGGAGATTTGACCACTGATAATCAAGCGGTGGAGAATTACTGCGAGATCCTTAGCTACACATTGACGCTGGTCGCAGATGGTGACCACATTAATGCAGGGGAGATCATCAATACAAGGAACTATCTTGCAGCTCTCCTTGGAGAAGACTATCGTGAGCAATAAAAAAAGCATCTCGGAATGGTACTTCATTCTGAGATGCTTTTTTTATTGGGGATCAGTCCTCCAGTTGATTGATCTTATCTACTCGGTTCTGGTGACGACCGCCTTCGAATGCGGTATCCAGCCAAATGTCTACGATTTCCAGAGCCAGCTTGGGGCCTACGAAGCCCTGACCCAGAGCCATCATATTGGTGTCATTGTGCTGACGGGTCAGCCGTGCGGAAATGGGATCAGAAAGCAGAGCACAGCGGACTCCCTTGATCTTATTGGCAACGATGGAAACGCCGATGCCTGTGGTGCAGACCAGAATGCCCCGTTCACACTCACCGGATGCCACTGCTTTGGCAGCAGGTGCGGCATAGTCGGGATAGTCGCAGCTGTTCAGATCGTTGGTGCCGAAGTCCAGAACGGTGAAGCCCCGCTCCTCTAAATGCTTGCGGATGATTAGCTTCAGCTCCAGTCCGCCGTGATCACATGCCATTGAAATTTTCATAATATACCTCCGTTATTAGAACTGAATTTGTGACAGCATCAAGCAGCCGAAATAACAAAAGACCACTGCTATGCTGATATAGACTGCGTAGCGTCTGCGCTCCCGATCCACGAAACCCTTGAGCATCCAGCCAATGACCGGCATGGAGCCTGCCAACATCAGATCCACGCCTGCAATGAGCCATGCGGCAAGGAAGGGGACAGAACAGAAGAGGGCTGCCCGTGCGTAGTTGTTCCGACGGACAAAGGCTCCGTGAGCGGTGGGGATCAGACTGAAAACAAAGAGGATCGGTGTAAACAGATCCGTCTGCATGGGGCGGATCCCTTCGCTCCGAGGGACAGTAATATCGGTCAGCTTCTCCAGAAGGGTGGATAGGATCGTGTGATAGGTATCTCCGGACAGAGCAGCTGTCCAGAAGGCTGTATTCTCGCTGGTGAATACATAATACAGCAGCCACAGGAACAGGGTCCCTACAAGGAGAAGGATCACCAACATAAGGAGAGAGAGCAGAAGCCGACCCTTCCGCTTCTCCAGGTCTCCGCGGTGCCATTGGCACCGCTTGCCGACACAGTAGCCTGCAATATAAATGGGAAGCAGGTAGAAGGAAGCCCAGCATGCCATCAGGGCGATGCCGTAAAACAAGCCGGAAAGCAGGACCAGAAGGGCATAGATCCTGCGAAATTCCCGATTGCTGTAGCAGATCCATAGGTAGAGGCAGATCCACGACAGAAAGATCAGGATCAAGGCGTAGGTTTCATGTGAGCACAGAGCACTGGAGAGTCCTGCCACAAGGGCTGCTACGGTCTTACTGCCATAGAAGAGGCGGAAGAAGCAATAAATCACTGCTGCCAGAATCAGGGTCACACAGCTGCCGAAGAAGATGGTCCGAACCATATCTCTGCCTGAGGGATCCAGAAGACCCATTTTGGCATGAGCGATCAGTCGGAAGCCACACAGGAACCATGCTACCCCGAAGCTTAGCAGGAAGGGCAGCACATCCCCACGGTGCAGGGGGCGGAAGCTGAAGGGCTCCGACCTCTTCCTCCCGAACAGGCGGATCCATTCAATGGTTCCTGCCTTTGGCTTCATAACATGGAAATATGCAAGTACAGCGATCAAACACAGAGCTGCAAATAAGCCTGACCAGAACAGGGTATTCGGGTCGCCGGTCATAACTGCCAAGAATTCTGTCAGCTTCATAGGATCCCTCCTTCTGTATCGGTTTTATTCTAACACAAAATCAGACTTCCTGCAACAGTTTGTAAAATTTTTGACTTTTCTGTGAAAATTGCCTCTTGCTTGTAGCTTTTTTAAGGGTACATGTGATATAATAAAGTGAAGTATACCATAATTCAGTCAGGACTGTTTCTATAGGAGTTTTTATATGCTCGAATTACTATCTCCCGCCGGTTCCTTTGACGCCCTTCGTGCTGCGGTTTGTAATGGGGCTGATGCGGTTTATTTAGGCGTAGAGGGCTTCAATGCCCGTCGTGGCGCCAGAAATTTCACACTTCAGGAGCTGCCTGAGGCAGTAGCCTACTGTCATGTCCGTGGGGTCAAGGTACACCTGACACTGAACACTCTGGTAGGGGATCGGGAGCTGCCTGCGGCAGCAGATACCATTACCGCTGCTGCCAGAGCCGGTGTAGATGCCTTTATCGTTCAGGATCTGGGTATGGTGGAGCTCTGCAAGCAGATCGCTCCCCAGATGCCTCTGCATGCCTCTACACAGATGAGCATCCACTCTCTGGAAGGAGTGAGGGAGGCTGCTGCTATGGGGCTGAGTCGTGTAGTGCTGGCTCGTGAGCTTTCTCTGGATGATATTGCTACCATTTGCCGCCAGTCTCCTGTGGAGATCGAGGTCTTTGTACACGGTGCTCTTTGCATGTGCTATTCCGGACAGTGTTACATGTCGGCGGTGATCGGGCAGCGCAGCGGCAATCGGGGACAGTGTGCTCAGCCCTGTCGCCTCCCCTATGGCTATGACCGCTTTGAGAACAAGTATCCTCTGAGTCTGAAGGACAATTGTCTGGTGGAATACTTGGAGGCGCTGAGCCGAGTGGGTGTAGCCAGTCTGAAGATCGAAGGGCGGATGAAGCGTGCGGAATATGTAGCATCTGTGACCGGGATCTATCGAGAGGCACTGAACCAGGGGCGGATCGGAGAGGCTGAGAAGCAGGCGCTGCGGATGGCATTCTCCAGACAGGGCTTTACACAGGGCTATTTTAATCGGAAGACAGGACCGGAGATGTTTGGTACTCGCATACCGGAGCGAGAGGATCGGGGCTTCCTGCAGGCTGCAAGAGCCTCCTATGAGGGTGTGGAGCCTCAGAGAGTTCCTGTCCGCTTCTATGCCATTGTCCGCAGGGACGAGCCTATGCAGTTGGCTGTGGAGGATGCCGAGGGCCATGTGTGCAGAGCAGTTGGCTCTGTGCCCCAGCTTGCAGAGCATCGTGCACTGAGCCAAACTGAGCTGGAAGCCCGCCTTGCGAAAACCGGCGGTACCCCGTATTTCTGTCAGGAGATCCGCTGCGTTCTGGATCCGGGGCTGGCAGTCTCTGCGGCAGATATCAACTATCTCCGACGGGATGTTCTGACCCAGCTTTCTGCCCTCAGAGGTCGGGTAGAGAAGCCTGAGCTGGGGAAGTATACCACCCCTCGTCGTTTCGCAGGCAGCGGAACCTCTCCGCAGCTTACCATCAGCGTGCTGAAGACGGAGCAGATCACTAAGAAAATGCGACAAATGCGCCTTGCTATGCTGTATGCTCCTATTCATGAGATCCTGCTTTATTCGGATTTCTACAAGAAGCTCAGCAAGACCCAGGTCATAGGAGCGATTCTCCCCCGAGTCACCAAGGACGCAGAGAGGGGAGAGCTGCTATCTCAGCTCCGACACTTGCCGGAATTGGGAATTGACCGTGTGCTGATAGGAAATTTGGGGCAGCTCTCTATGGCAAGGGAGCTGGGATTGGCTGTTGCAGGGGATTTCGGTATGAATTTGTTTAATTCCAGATCTATGGCAGTTGCAAAGGAACTGGGCTTCAGCTCTGTGACAGCTTCCTTCGAGCTGACCCTGCCACAGATTCGGGATCTGTCCAAGCCCATTCCCACGGAGCTTCTTGCCTATGGGCGGCTTCCTCTGATGCTTACAGAGAACTGCCTTATGCGGAATCGGGCAGGAGTCTGCTCCTGCCAGCATGGGAAGATCAAGCTGGTGGATCGTAAGGGTGAGGAGTTCCGTGTAGTACGGGATGGAGGCACTTGCAGAAGTGTGATCCTAAACGGAAAAAAGCTGTATCTTCTGGATCGGAAGTCGGAGCTGAGCAAATTAGGTCTCTGGGCGCTGCGGCTGTCCTTTACCACTGAGAATCCCACAGAGGTAGACGGTGTTCTGGCAGGCTGGCACGGAGAAGCCTTCTTCGACCCCGGTGCCTGTACCAGAGGCTTGTACCTCAGAGGCGTAGAATAAATGATATGGAAGGAGATTGAAATTATGGGTATTGTATTAGCATCTGCATCTCCCCGGCGGAAGGAGCTGCTGGAACGGATGGGGCTGGATTTTACAGTCCGTGTAGCGGATCTGGATGAGACCATGGATCCCTTTGCACATCCGGCAGACGAGGTTGCCAGAGTTTCCGCTATGAAGGCGAAGGCTGTGTATCCTCTGTGCAATGATGGGGATATTATAATTGCTGCAGATACCATTGTAGTATGTGATTCTCTGGTGATGGGCAAGCCCCGTTCGGAGAGCGAGGCCCATTCTATGCTCCGTCGCCTGTCCGGGAGGGAGCATCAGGTCATGACCGGCTTGACTGTCCTGACCGATACTTATGAGGAGACGGTTACTGTTACTACCACCCTGCGGATGCGTGCCCTGTCTGATGAGGAGATCCGTGCCTATATCGCGACCGGTGAGCCTATGGATAAGGCAGGTGCTTACGGGATCCAGGGACTGGCTTCCATGTTTGTTATGGGGCTGGATGGAGATTATTATAATGTTATGGGGCTTCCCGTATGTACTTTGGGGATGATCCTGCGGAAGTGCGGCGTGAAGCTGCTGAACAATTGAGGTGAACGGCTTGAAAAAAGGAATGTCCGGCCGAGTGAAGCTGCTCCTGATCCTGACTGCTCTGGTGGCAGCGCTCTTTGCTATTAGCTCGGCATTGTTCGGTTCTACCTGGCTCCATGGAGCAGTACAGGGGCTCTTGACTCCCATCCGTGGAGGTGTCAATGCTATCTCTAAGCAGGTGGAACGGTATTACGACTATGTATTTTCTTACGAATCTTTAGAAGCAGAGAATGAATATCTGAAGAGCCGCATCTCCGCTATGGAGGAGGAAATGCGGTCGGCTGATGCTCTGGAACGAGAGAACAAGCGACTGAAGGAGCTGCTGAATCTCAGAGAGGAGCACATTGATTATCAGTTGGATGCTGCTTACATCGTTTCCTGGGATTCCTCTAACTGGAAGAGCACATTCTCCATCAACAAGGGCAGCAATGCCGGCTTGGAGAAGGGTATGATCGCAGTGACGGAGCTGGGGCAGGTGGTTGGAACCATTACGGATGTGGGCAATAATTGGGCAACGGTAACTACCATTCTGGATACCTCTATGGAGATCAGCGCATCTGTGGCATCCTCCGGCTATACAGGAGTCGTGCAGGGCTCTCTGGATCCTACCAGTAGAGACTCTCTGCGTATGAGCTATCTGCCCAGTGATGCCATCCTGCGGAACAACGACCAGGTGGTTACTACCGGATCTACAGTCTACCCCAAGGATCTGATCCTTGGCTACATTGTGGATGCAGGCTATGACGAGACCGGTGTGTCTAAATTTGCAACCTTGACTCCTGCAGCAGACTTTGAGGCTTTGGAGCAGGTATTTATTGTGACCCATTTCGACAGCGAATAAAGGAGGCGTAGTGCCTTGCTGGATAAATTATATATTACCCCCAGACAATGGGGACATATTTTCCGCTGGACGATGTACTTCCTGCTGGTTTTGGCTGCCATTTTATTGCAGACGGTGATTTTTGGGAATGGTGGGATGTTCGGACAGCGGCCGGATCTTGTGGCACTGGTTATTATCTCGGTGTGCTTCCGGGAAGGACCGGAACGGGGGGGACTGTTTGCGCTGCTCAGTTCTACCTTCTGGGCACTGTCCGGCATTGATCAGGGTGCTCTGCAGATCTTATGCCTGACTGCGTTGCCTCTGCTGGGCAGCCTGCTGTGCCGCAAGGTATTTGCAGCAAGCTATATGGCAAGCCTGACCGTCTGTATTCTCACCCTGCTTGTGAGCCAGAGTGTGGGCTTCCTGCTAAAAATGTTCTATGAAGCTGCACCCGGCAGTCTGTATTTTACCCGTCTGCTGCCCGGAATCCTTGTTTCCCTGTTATTCCAGCCTCTGATCTACTGGCTGGTCAAATGTATCGAGAAGATCGGAGAACCCTATGAGGCAACATAAATTTAGATTCAGAATCGCTGTTATGATCAGCCTTGTCGTGCTGGTCTTTGGCGCATATATGATCCGCCTGTATGACATTCAGGTCACGCAGGCCCGGGAGCAGGGCGTAGATGCACCGGGAACCTATACCTATCGCACCCGTGTAACGGCAGCCCGTGGAGAGATCATTGACTGCAACGGTAATGTGCTGGTGGGCAATCGTGCCTCCTTCAATCTGGTGCTGATCAATGAGGCGCTGTTTAATTCTTCGGAGCCCAATGAATCCCTCCGCAGACTGACCAATCTGGCACATGAACTGGGTTTGGATGTAACAGACCATTTCCCTGTGACACAGAAGAAGCCTTATGAGTACACCAAGGATGAAATGTCAAGCACATGGAATTCCCACTTCAAGAGTTTCCTTGCAGATCGTGAATGGGATGCGGATATTTCTGCCCCCCAGCTGATCCGCCGCCTTCGGGATGCCTATCGGATCCCTGAGGATTGGTCTGAAGAAGAGATCCGCCGAGTGATTTCTGTCCGCTACGAGCTGGCTCTGCGTACCTGTACCAATCTGCCCACCTATGTATTCTTAGAGGATGTGGATGCTGCCTCTCTGGCAGCGCTCAATGACCTGAATATTCCCGGCCTCAATGTAGAGACCTCTACAGTTCGGGAATATCATACGGACTATGCTGCACATATTCTGGGCAGAATTGGTCAGATGAATGCGGAGGAGTACGAATATTACAAGGAATTTGACTATGCTATGGATGCCTATGTAGGCAAGGAGGGGTTGGAGCAGGCTTTCGAACTGCAGCTCCACGGCACCGACGGACTCCGTGAGACCAAGGTTGCGGCAGACGGAACGGTCATCGAGGAGCATTACATTCAGGAGCCCATTGCAGGCAACCATGTGGAGCTTTCTATTGACATCAATCTCCAACGCATTGCCGAGGAGGAAATGGAACGGCTGATCCGTGACCTGAACGAGAATGGTCTGAACCAGTCCAATATGGGTCGTGATGCAGAGGCAGGTGCAGTCGTTGCCATGGAGGTCAAGACCGGTAAGGTTCTGGTGTGCTCCAGTTATCCCACCTACAGTCTTGCGACTTTCTATGAGGATTACAACGAGCTGAAGGAAATGAAGCCTGAGCCCTTCCTGAATCGTGCTCTGAATGCCACCTATCCTCCCGGATCTGTTTTCAAGATGGCAACTACCATTGCCGGTATAGATGCGGGTGTGATCACAGCCAATACCCAGATCGTTGACCAGGGTATTTATACTCGTTTTGCAAGCTCCGGCTACTATCCCCGTTGTCTGCTGTGGACCAACCGACAGATGACCCACGGAGCCATTGATGTAAAGCAGGCACTGGCAGTTTCCTGCAACTACTACTTCTACGAGGTGGGCTGGCTTGCAGGCATCGATGCCATTGACCGTGTAGCTGCTACCCTTGGTTTGGGTGAGTACACCGGCGTAGAGGTTACGGAGTACAAGGGCAGACGAGCCAACAGTGACACGAAGAAAGAACTGTACGGTGGCTCCTCCGGTGCGTGGTACGGAGCGGATACGGTTTCTGCTGCCATCGGACAGTCTGAGCACCGCTATACTCCCATGCAGATCTGCAACTATATCTGCGCACTTGCCAACAAGGGAACAAGATATAAGGCGACCTTCCTGAGTCGTGTGATCTCCTCTGACTACCAGACCCTGCTTCACGAGAATGAGCCCAAGGTAGAGGCAAAGCTGGATATGTCCGAGGAAGCCTACAGGGCTTGCGTCGAGGGTATGAACCTTGCAACTACATGGGGCATGGGTACTTCCTATACTCTGTTCCATGACTATCCGGTTAATGTCTGTGCCAAGACCGGTACTGCCGAGCATGGTTCCGGCGGTTCGGATAACGCTTCCTTCGTGATCTTTGCTCCTGCGGAGGATCCTGAGATCGCCATTGCCATCTATTTGGAAAAGGGCGGTCAGGGTGGTAACCTGGGTAAGATCGCAAAGAGTATTCTGGACAGCTATTTCTCCGAGACCGGTTCCGTTGATACCGTTCCCGGCGAGAACATCCTTAACTGATCAACAAAAACGCAGGAGGCTGCATATGTATCAAGCAATGGTAGATATTGTGCTGGAAGCGGGGAAACTCCTGCTTTCCGCCAGAAATATTCAGGACTCTGTTAGCAGCAAGGGCTTGGCTTGCGACCTGGTTACGGCCTATGATCGGGCTGTGCAGGAGCAGCTGTGTCGGGAGCTGTTAGCAGCCTACCCTCAGGCAGGGATCTATGCCGAGGAAGAGGAGTTGTGCAGCATTGAGGGCAAGGATCGCTATTTTATCATCGATCCCATTGACGGCACTGCCAATTTTGTGCGGGGGCTGCACCACAGCTGCATCAGCGTAGGCTTGTGTGAGAAGGGCGAGATCGTGGCAGCCTGTGTGTATAATCCCTATGCCGACGAACTGTTTACAGCGGTAAAGGGACGAGGTGCTTACCTCAACGGCCAGCAGATCCATGTGACTGATACGGATCTGGAGCACAGTATGGTGCTCTTCGGCTCTGCTATTTATTATCGGGACACGGTTCCTGCCACCCTCCGCTTTGTGGAGGAGCTGTTCCCTAAGGTGTTGGATTTCCGCAGAGGAGGCTCTGCGGCACTGGATCTGTGTTATTTGGCTGCGGGGAAGGCGGATCTGTTCTTCGAATGCTGCCTGCGACCCTGGGATTACGCAGCGGGAAGTCTGATCGTGACCGAGGCAGGGGGAATGGTATCTGCTCTGGATGGCAGTCCTCTCCGCTTCTATGACCGCTGCTCTGTGGCTGCAGGGAACAGAGGGAATTTCTCTGCCCTGATCCAATTGTCCCAAGCCATCGCCCAAGAAGGAGATATGAAAGGAAGGATCAAATGAAAAAGTCTCTTTTATCCATCCTGATTTGTGCTTGTATATTGCTCAGTGCTTGCAGCGGTATGAGCTATTTCCGTCGTATAGAGGAAATGGGGGAGCTTCTGGACAGTATAGAGGACGGTCATCTCCCTTCTATTCCGTCTGCATCCAAGCCGAATACCCAAGAACCCACAGAGGAGGGACCCCAGGGATCTGAGAAGCCAAACAAGCCCGAAAAGGATCGGAACCCTCTCCGCAATTATGTACCCTATGAAGAATATGAGCGACCCTATGAGCCCTTCCGAGAGGAGGTTCCCTTCTCTCAGCTTCCGTATGAGCGACCCGATGCAGAAGCGATCCGTGAGGCGTATGGAGCTATTCAGACTATGGTAGAGGCTGAGGGTTCTGTAGAGGAAATCGTAGAGGCTTATGAGAAGGCCTTCGAGGAGCATACTTATTTCGATACCATGAATTCTCTGGCATATATTCGCTATTCCCTGAATCTGAAGGACAGCTACTACGATACGGAATATAACTGGTGCGAGGAGCAGTCCCCTCTGCTGTATCAGGCACAGGAGAAGTGCCATGTTGCTATGGCAGAAAGCTCCCTCCGCAAGGCTTTGGAGGAGGCTTACTTTGAAGAGGGCTTCTTCGAGTTCTATGATGAGAATCGGATCTACTCCAAAGATCGGGTGGTAGAGCTCATGCAGCAGGAAACGGATATCCAGTCACAGTATATGGCACTGCAGGATGAGACCACCATTACTTGGGAGGAGAAAGAACGCTCCGTTGACGAGCTCCTGAATGATCCCGAGTTGCCCTATGATGACTATTTGCAGGTCTACAGGAGTTATTATAATAAGTATACCCCCAAGTGTGCAGAACTTTTTGCAGAGCTGATCCGTGTCCGTAAGGAAATCGCCAAGGAGCTGGAATATGACAGCTATGCAGACTTTGCCTATTCCTATACCTATGAACGAGATTATAGCCCGGAGCAGGTGCAGGATTACTGCAATGCCATTGGGGACGAAATGGTCAGCCTGCTGTTCACTGCCGCTATGGCACAGGGGAATGCTGCAAGTAAGCCTTTGGAGGAGAGTCTGCGACTGTTCGAGGGAACGGTGGAGGAATTCGGCGGCGTGATCCGCACAGCCTATGAATATATGCAGGACTATGAGCTGTGGGATGTGAATAGCTCTCCCAGCAAGCTCCCCGGCTCGTTTATGACTTATTTGTCTTCTTATGAAATGCCCTTCCTCTATGTTTCTCCTACAGACAGTCTGTCGGATCTGCTGACCCTGTGCCATGAATTCGGCCACTTTGTGGACGGATTTGTGAATTGTGGCGGCTTCAGCGGTGTAGACTGTGCAGAGGTCTTCTCTCAGGGGCTGGAATACC
Source organism: Oscillospiraceae bacterium (assembly GCA_017936205.1). Classification (GTDB taxonomy): domain Bacteria; phylum Bacillota; class Clostridia; order Oscillospirales; family Oscillospiraceae; genus JAZOXB01. The sequence continues at coordinate 2,748 of JAGBGB010000280.1, read as the reverse complement.
TGGCTCTGGGAAGGGCGGATCTGAACCCCGGAGAACGGAGAAGCCTGATCCGTGCCAAGGCTGCGGATTCCGTGATGGTTTTCCTGACCCAGGCTTGTTATGCTGAATTTGAGCATTTGGCATACTCTCTGCCGGAAGAAAAGCTGACAGCTCAGGGGCTGAATGAGCTGTTTATGGAATGTAGCCGGAAGTATGGGATTTCTGCCCTGTACATGGGCATGGAGGATCTGCTGGCTCCCGGTTGGATCGATGTACAGCATTTCTTTATTGCACCCTATTATGTGATCAGCTACTGCGTATCCAACGATGCCGCTCTGCAGCTCTATGAAAGAGAGCTGGAAGAGGGGGATGGCTTGGAGGCTTATTACGATCTACTTTGTCTGCCTACAGACAGTAGCATTCTGGAGCTGCTGGAGGAGGCAGGAATGGAGTCGCCCTTCACTCCCGGTCGAGTGGAGGAGCTGACAGATTTTTTGGATGACCAATTGGATTGAGGTTTGACAATGAATGATGTAATTGCTGCCATTGCTACAGGGAAGGTCCCCTGTGCCATTGGCATTCTGCGACTGTCCGGATGCGGTTGTGCCCGAATTGCCGGACAGGTTTTTACACCGGATAACGGGAAACCCCTGTGGGAGGCTCCTGCCCATAAGCTGGTGCTGGGAACTCTGCGGGATCGACAGGGTCGGGTCATTGATCAGGCTCTGGGAGTCTATTGCCCTGCTCCCCACAGCTATACCGGGGAGGATACGGTGGAGCTCCAATGTCACGGCTCTCCTGCCATGCTGGCAGCAGGTCTTGAGGCACTGTTTTCCAAGGGTGCCAGACAGGCAGGTCCCGGAGAATTTACCAAGCGTGCATTCCTGAACGGACAGCTGGATCTGACCCAGGCTGAGGCAGTCATCGACCTGATTGATGCAGAATCTGCCGATGCGGCTGCCAATGCAGCGGGGCAGCTTGGAGGGGCTCTGCTGAGACAGATCGATCCTATTTATGAACGGATGACAGACCTGTGCAGTCACTTCCATGCAGTTCTTGATTATCCGGATGAGGATATTGAGGACTTCGAAATTCCGGAATTAGCCGCTGTTTTGGAGGACAGCGCCAAGGCACTGAAGAAGCTGCTGGCGACCTATGAACAGGGGCGCCATCTGAAGCAGGGGGTAAAAACCGTCCTCTTGGGCAGACCCAATGCAGGAAAATCCTCCCTGTTCAATGCTCTGGCAGGCTATGATCGGGTTATAGTTACAGAGATCCCCGGTACCACCAGAGATACGGTGGAGGAGCCTGTCCGTATTGGTAAGGTGCTGCTGCGACTGACAGATACAGCAGGGATCCGTGAGGCAAGCGATCGGATCGAAGCTATGGGTGTGGAACGCTCAGAGCAGGCTGCACGGGAGGCGGAGCTGGCGATCTTTGTTTGTGACGGCTCTGAGCCCTTGAATGAAGAGGATCATCGTGCTATGGAGGCTGCCCGTAAGGCTCCCCGTAGTGTGGGCATTCTGAACAAATCTGACAAAGAATGCTGCGTGTCTGCAGAAGAGCTACCCTTTGCACAGGTGATTTCTCTGTCTGCACAGACAGGAGAAAACTTGCAACAGCTGCGGCAGCTGTTGGAGGACTGGTATGTGGGAGAGACGCATTGTGACGGCTCTCTGCTGACCAACGCCCGACAGTTCGGTGCCATTACCAGAGGGGCAGAAGCCATAGCCCGTGCTCAGAGCTCTCTGCTTTTAGGGCTGACCCCCGACGCCATCCTGACAGATGTTGAGGAGGCCATGACCGCCTTAGGCGAAGTCACCGGACGTACCATCCGTGAGGACATTACCAACCGCATCTTTGAACGCTTCTGCGTAGGAAAATAAGTTCTTTCTCTTAAGGGTGTGATGCTATCTATGGAAAAAGAGAAAATAGGAACAAAGGAAAATGACTGCAGTATCCCGCTGAAGTGGGACAGCTTACGGAAGTTGACCTACCGAGCCAATGTCGGCATTCCTGATGCACAGGAGGAATTGGAATATCGGTTGAGGGATCGTATGGAGCTGCCTCTTCCGGGACTCCGTGGAGAGATGCTGTATTTAACAGGGGTTTCTGCACTTCGGAAAAGGGCAAGAGAGCTGGATATGATGTATGAAAAGCTCCCAAACCGTCGTGGCTTGAAGGAGATCATTCTGTTAGATGCGTGGTCTTCTGCGACCATTGAAGGCGCAAGGACCACAGTTGAAAAAGTAAAGCAGAGCTTTCTGGATCCGAAAACAAAGGACGACCGCATGGTGGTCAATGCCATTGCAGGCAGCAATTACGCTTACGGACAGCCGATCACTGATAAAAATATCCGCAAGCTGTGGAACAAAGTCGTTGATGGTGTCTGTGAAAATGAAGGCTGCAGAGGTGTGAAGTATCGCAATGGTATGGTTTATATTGGGTCCTCAGACCGTATCATCCATAGACCTGCAGAGCCCGAACAGCTACCGGAGCTCATGGAGGAGTGGTTTGCCTATTGCAGGACAGAGACTTCGGATCTCTTGATCCGCAGCTTTGTGGCACATTTCTATTTTGTATATATCCATCCGTTCTGTGATGGAAACGGGCGAACAGCCCGGATCTTAAACGCTTCTCAGTTATATCACAGCGGATATAAAAAGATGAAAAGTCTACCCCTTGCAAACGCTATTAACAAACAGCTTGCGGGCTACTATAATAGCTTGTCAGATGCGGAAACCGTTCAGCTTGGAACGACTCCGGGAG
>JAGBGB010000279.1 GCA_017936205.1 Oscillospiraceae bacterium | reverse complement strand
TCCCTGTTTTTCATAAAACTACAAGCTATCAGTCATAAAATGATTGTAAAGGAGATGAAAGGATTTGGCTGAAAAATTAAAGATCATTCCCCTTGGGGGATTGAACGAGATCGGGAAGAACATGACCCTGCTGGAATACGGTAAGGACATGATCGTCATTGACTGCGGTCTGGGCTTCCCGGAGGATGATATGTACGGTGTGGATCTGGTGATCCCCGATATAAGCTATCTGGTCAAGAACAAAAACAAGCTCAAGGGCTACTTCATCACTCACGGCCATGAGGATCACATCGGAGGACTTCCCTACATTCTGCAGGCGGCCAACGCCCCTGTGCACGGGACCCCTCTGACGCTCGGTCTGGTCGGTCTGAAGTTAGAGGAGCATGAGCTGCTGCGGAAGTGCAAGCTCATGACCCACCAGCCGGGAGAGGTGGTAAAGGCAGGCTGCTTCACCGTTGAATTCATCCATGTAAACCACTCCATTGCAGATGCGGTGGCATTCTGCATCGGAACTCCTGTAGGCAATCTGATCTTCACAGGAGACTTTAAGATCGACCCCACCAGCGAGGACGGCATGACAGATCTGGGTCGCTTCGGTGTACTGGGCAAGGAGGGTGTCTATGCCCTGCTGGCAGACTCCACCAATGTAGAACGACCGGGCTACACGCCCTCAGAGTCTGTCGTTGCGGAGAGTCTGGATCGGCAGTTCAAGGGCTGCAAGAGCCGCATTATCGTAACCACCTTCGCTTCCAACATGTACCGCATCCAGTCCGTGCTGGCTACCGCTGCCCGTTACGGCAGGAAGGTAGCCGTCACCGGCAGAAGCATGGAGAACATTCTGAAGGTAGCTACAGAGCTGGGTTATCTGGAGGTTCCTCCCGGACTGCTGGTTGACATTAACCAGATCAAATCTCTGCCCAAGGATAAGGTGGTCATTGTTTCCACCGGCTCTCAGGGGGAGAATATGTCCGCCCTGTACCGCATGGCATTCTCCAGCCACCGTCAGGTGGAGATCCTGCCCGGAGATAAGGTCATCATTTCCGCCTCTGCCATCCCCGGCAACGAGAAGGCGGTGTCCCGTATCATCAACGAGCTGTACCGCAAGAACGCAGATGTGGTCTACGATAAGTTGGAGGGGCTCCATGTATCGGGGCATGCCTGTCAGGAGGAGCTGAAGATCGTCCATGCTCTGACCAAGCCCCGCTTCTTCATTCCCGTCCACGGAGAGCAGCGGCATCTGCACAAGCACAGCACTCTGGCACAGTCCATGGGCATGAATCCCAAGAATATTATCATCGCAGATCTGGGCAAAGTCATCGAGTGCACTCCCAAGACCTGTAAGATCGGCACCACCGTCACCGCAGGTAAGATCCTGGTAGACGGTACCGGTGTAGGCGATGTAGGCAGTGTGGTCCTCCGTGATCGGAAGCATCTGGCACAGGACGGCATGATCGTGGTCTGTGTCAACCTGTCCAGCGAGGACGGCTCTGTGCTGTCCGGACCGGATATCATTTCCCGTGGCTTTGTTCAGGTCAAGGACAACGAGGATCTGATGGAAGCCATGCGCATGGTAGCCGGACACGCTCTGGAAACCTGCCAAGATCGGGGCATCTCCGACTGGGCAAGTATCAAGTCCACCATTAAGAACGAACTGGGACAGTTCATCTACCGCAACACCAAGAAGAATCCCATGATCCTCCCCATCATTATGGAGATCTAAGACAACGCCCAATTATACAGATCAGAAAGGTTTGCAAACCTACCATGAAAAGTAAAAAGACCATATGTATTCTTGCCTTGGCGGTGCTCCTGATCGGGGCTGCCATCGTCATCCTCCTGTGCACAGGAGGCAACAAAACGCTGAACCTGCCCTATGACTGGGGTACTGCCATAAAAGAGATCCGTGCAAACGAAACCGTTCTGGTAGACGGCACCGATTCCCTGAAGTGTGAAGCAAGCGATCCCCATCCGGATCAGATCTCCGAGCTCACCATTGAAAACAACGAGGTCAGCTTCCGGTTTGACCAAGGCACAGAGGGCCTCAGCTCCATCTGGTACAGATTGGGCAACACTGCATCCAACAAGGCTCAAGTAGAGCTGCTGAAGAGCTACTATGGAGACCAATGCTACACCGAAAATGGCATGTATTTCTGGTGGGTAGATGACACGGTCATCATGTATTACAGCGGAGAGCTCATGTACCGCCATGAGTCCTTCATCTCCAACAATTCCGAGTTGGAGCAGAGCCTCAGAGCATTCTTCGGCAAATAAATCTTCTTGATTCCCATTTGCCTACAGATCCGTGCAAGCCCCCTCTTCAAAAAGAACACAGGGCTGCCATACCGTGAACCGATATCACGGTATGGCAGCCCTGCTGATTATAGGGT
>JAGBGB010000278.1 GCA_017936205.1 Oscillospiraceae bacterium | reverse complement strand
CCCGCCCACACGATATCAAGACCGTTTTCAGTGCCCAGCGCGTCGATCACGCCGCGCGCCGCCTGATTGCTGCCGCCCACGCCCACCACCACCAGCGTATCGGCGATGGCCTGCACAAAAATGTGGGAAGAATTCCAACAGAGCAAGTGTGCCGAGCAAAGAAAACTCCCTTCTCTGCTCGGCACATACTTTCTATGGATATAGCGTGTCTAATCTTTCTTACGGCATTGTTTTTTTACGTAGATGATTTTCCCACACGGTCGTGTACCGGGTGTTCCATCTTACAGTAGTAATTTGCGAATAGAGTATCTCGAGCCCGTCTTCGTCCCAAATCCCATCTGCATCAAAGGACTTGAAATATAGCTTGTTTCGGAAGACTTTTTCTATAAGGCCAATTGCAAAAGCTCCGGATTGCTCATTTTCGATGATTACAAACGTATCCAATGCCTGCAAGGATTCAAAAATACTTTTCCATCCGGATAGATCTACCTGTGGCATTTTGATTTGTTGATGCAGTCCGATTTTCTTGCATAGGGTATTGCAGAGATCGTTTTTGATTTCAACCTTTTTGAGTTGGGAAATTTTCCGAATACAGTACCCATCCAAAAGAAAATCATCTTCCTCCTGCCCTAACAGGAACCTGTTATTTACTGCATTAGGAAAATAATAGAAATAGTTTTCATCATAGGTGAAATAGCATCGACAGATTTCTCGATTCTCAATTCCCTGCATAATGAGATCAATTTTTTCCTGTTTTCTCATTCTTGCACGTCCTTTCTTTATATAGTACATGCTCTCCGAGCGGACGAAATCTCTCTTGCATAAATCCCGTGGATTTGTGCAGGAGGTGTATTTCGCTCTCAACTGCCGAAGGCTTCTTAAACTGAGACTATCACTCTTTCGGTATCGCCATTGTACAACAAGGCTCTTTTCCCCTTGATCTTCACAAATTGTTTCAATCGTTAAGATCTCACATATCTTTGATTAGAGCTTTTAGGTTTATCGGGCATGGTCAATTTTAACCTTCCGCTTTCAACGAGGGGTGCTATAATCTGCCCCATTACATAATTGCGAGATTTACCCACGAATGAAATTAGCTCCGATCTTGAACGAGGGACAGAGCAGAAATCCATAATCGCATCGGTGATAGAGCCGGATCCGGTGTGGTATCCATTCTTCATGATGACCTTAAACTCACCGTGTCTCACGGAAAAAATGGGAGCAGGAAGACCTGCATTTAGGAATTCCATTCGCATTGTAGGAATACCGGAATACCTGTTTTCTGTGATATTTAATAGTTCAAGCATATTTGCAAGAACTGCGTTTCTCGTTTCGGGATGCACTTTGCCAAGTGCATCAATGGTAATTTTTCCGTACAATCCGCCACTATTGGTGATTTCCATACGGTCACGGTACATTTCAATGCGAATCGGAACATTCTCGGTATGAATACTATAATCACGGTGCACCAATGCATTCAGAATTGCTTCGCGGACAGCCTTAATGGGATATTCGTTTTTATCTGCGCGCTTGCCATTCTCGTCTATGATGGTCTTTGTGCGGCTGTTCCTTCGTACAAATTCAACCGCTTCCTCAAGCATATCAGGAATCGCACCTGTAATGCGTTTGTTGTCAATAAATCGCTCACCATCCACTCCGATCGAACCCATTTCAGTTCCCGGCAGGGATACCGCAGTAATACATAGCTGAGGGAAATAGGTCTGCGGATACTTTGAGAAGGTCATAAGACCTACGAGGGTAGGTGCTCCGTCACAGGTTACTCCCATCAATTCAAGGATTTCATTTTCGGAAACATTTTCTGATAAATTGCGTCGCTCATTCTTTACAGAAGTCAGGTAATCTTCCATGCGGTTTTTGTTAAACATCTGCATTTTTGCATTTTCTACGATCCTGATATCGTCGCGAATTCTTTTTCTAAATGCTTCATAGCTATATATTTCATATTCACTCATAGGCTCATCTGATTCACCGACCCGCACATAAGAGCCCTTCAGTCTTCCAACACCTTTGTAGAATACAGGACGATCCGCAATATCTACGCCCGGAATTTCTGCAGATACCACCATGATGCCGTCTATATCACATACTGTGAAAAGTGCACGAACAGAGGGCTCCATCTGCTTACACTGCTCTGTAACCTTCTTCTGCAGATCCTGTGCATCGTAAACACCCTTTATTTTATAATCATCCTTTTCATCTATGCCAAAAACAATCACGCCACCTTCGTCCTGATTGGAAAAGGAGGAAAGTGTATCAAACAAACGGGTAGGACAACCATGCTCCGCTCTTTTCAACTCTATGGTCTGGGTCTCGGTCTTCCGGGCTTGAATCTCAAAAACAAGTTTTCTGAGTGCTTCAGTTTGCATAAGGATCTCCTTTCACTATTTCATATCTATATTATAGCCCAAGTATGGAGTTTGTCAATAATCGCACATTTATTTTCCTGAATTATCGAAAAATTCGGAGTTTGCACACAAAAAAAACAAGTTTGCACACTTAAGTGCAAGTTTTCACACAGAACCTCTCTAAGAAAGCTCTCTGCAACCTGATTCAAAAAAGTATCCCTTGTTTCAGCCTATAAGGGCAAAAACAAGGGAAAACGCATTAAACTTGGGAGCACAATTAAGGGAAAGCCCTGTAATATCAAAGCCTTTCAGAGCGTTCATTTGCGAAATCGGAATTTAACGCACCATTCGTAGGAGTACGTGCGTCCGACAACCACCAAGAATTGGTGGTTGTGAAAAATGTTGCGATTTTTATGGAAAATACGTCTTTTTCGGTTGCTTTTTTGTTCATGGCGTTACGCCATGAACCGGACGCGCAATGCGCGCCCCTACGAAGCGATAAATCAAGCTGTGCAGTAAATCGGAACTTGCAAAGTCCGAGGCTGTCTTACTTTGATTGTAAGACAGCCTCGGACTTGCTTTTTTCATGGTGGGGAGCTTGTTGCTCCCCCCCTATCAGGTTTTGCTTACGGCAGCTCGCTACTCTGACCGATGGCAATGTAGTCGATGGTCACAGTGCCGGTCTTGCCTGCCACAGCCTCCACGCCCGTGAACGTGATCCGCAGAGCGTTAATATACATTGCGGTAGTAAAGGTACTGTTCAGAGGCATGGTAATGGTAACATAGTTTCCGCTGAAGGCAGTGCTTACATTCAGATTCTGACTTGTATAGTCTGTTCCCACCACACCGCTTGTGGCGTAATTCTTAATGTAATACAGTCTCAGTGCGGGAGTGACCCCGGACATGGCTTTACAATTGGTCAGCTTGAAGCGGATCTTCAGGGTATCCCCTGCCTCCGGGTTGTACTTCAGAGGTCTTGCGTTCAGGGAGCCTGTGGAATCCGTGGTCTGGATATAGGGCTGATTGCCACCGGGCGCAATTTGGAAGCTCAACGTGCCACCATTGGCGGAATTGTAGGTGGGCTTGGTGCTCCGTGCGGCATTGTAGCCCCAGAAACCCGTATCGTAGTTATTGGTTCCGTATAAGGCTGTCTTAAAGCGCTTCTGATCCGCAGCGGTATTGCTGAAGTTCATATACAAACGGTAATCATTGGGCATGCTTGCCTTCTGTCCAAGGCTGATGTATTGGAGGGTAATGCTGCCCGTTTTCCCTGCGACAGCTTCCACACCGTTGAAGCTGATCCGCAGTGCATTGATCACGCTGGCATCTACGAAGCTGCTTCCCATTGGAACCGTCATAACGATCCAATCTCCGCAGAAGGCAGCCTTGGTATTTAGGTTGACCTTGGTATAGTGGGAGTTCTTGACTCCGGCGGTGCCGTTATCCCTGATGAAGTAAATACGCAGGTTGGGAGTTTCACCGGAAACGGCTTTGCAGTTGGTCATCTTGAAGCGGAGCTGCACCACATCTCCCGAACGGGGGAAATAATTCAGAGGCGTAGAGCACAGGTTGCCGCCCTTTGTGATGGTCTGAACATAGGGCGAGTTCTTCCCCTTGGCGATCTGCATAGAAAGGGTTCCTGCTGCAGTGTCAATGTTCAGCTTGCTGACTCGTCCACCGCCCACTCCCCATGCAGCTGTGGTATCGAAGTTGGTCTTTCCATAAAGGGTGGTGTTATAACGCTTCTGATCAGAGGCAGAGTTATTGAAGTTAAACAGCAGCTTCGGAGAGATCATATCACCGCAAACGCACTTATAGTTGCTGTAGCTGTGGGATGCAGTCTTCGATGCAGCGCAACGGGAGCACTTGATGGTATGTTTGCTTGCATTGGTATTGGTGTACTTACTGTAGCTATGCCCCAGAGCAGCCGTCTTGCTCTGTGCGGTAAGCACAGCCTTACATACGGAGCAGTGGGAGCCTGCGGTCAAGCCTGTTGCTGTACAGGTAGCGGGAACTGCAGGATCCGTCACAGCTACATGCCCCTTCTTTGCAACAGTTTTCTGTGGTGTGATAGCCACACCGCACTCTGAGCACATTTCTCCCTGAGTCAGACCGCTTTGGGTGCAGGTAGCAGGAACCGCCGGAACGATCTCGATAATATGATTTCTGGCTGCAAGAGGTTCCGTTTTGGTCTCGCCGCAGGAGCAACGATAGATCCTGGTTCCCGGCTCCGTGCAAGAGGAATATACATCTACAGGGCTTCCCCAACTGTGGATATGTTCTGTGGTCGTATAGCCGCAGACGGAGCAACGCACCTCTGCGCCGGTGCCGGTGGTTCGATAGCTGTGGGCCTTGGTTACAAAGTTGGGATAAAGGGTCGTGTCAGCAGAGATCTTCGTCAGCTCCACTGCTGTACCGGAGGCATTCACCCAACCGCTGTGTACCAGATGTCCGCTACTGCCATTGGGTGTGGTAGCAATGGTTCCGCTGTATGCCACGGGATCACCGTTTACGGCATAGCGTTCTTCCAAAATGCTTCCGTCAGCGCTTCGGAAGGTCACAAGGTAAGGTGTCTTGGGGAGACTTTCCTTCTGTCCCACTGCAACAAAATTGATGGTTACCAGACCTGTCTTGCTAGACACATTGGTCATGCCCGCAAAGCCCACACGAATCGTATTGATCACCTCGGCATTCACGAAGCCTTCAGGCAGTTCCAGCGTAATGGTCATGTATTTGCCGCTCTTTACAGCTTCAGGAGAGAGCTTGATACGGACTCTGTCGCTCCCCTGAATGCCTGCCGCATTGTTGTTCTTCAGGTAATAGAATTCAAAATAGGGTGTTGTATTGGCGACTGTGGTGAAGTTGGTCAGCTTAAAGCGAACCTGCACCAGATCCCCCTCCTTGGGGATGTAGCTCAGGGGGCCTGTAACGCTGCTGTAGCTATTGGTACAGGGCTGCAGATAGGAGCCTGTTGCGCCGTTGACCAGATTGTACTTCAGTGTTCCGTTGACAGTATCGAACACAGGAGCGGTATTTCGCTTCGCACTCCCCACCCAGTTGCCAATATCATAGTTCAAACCGCCGTAGGCATCATTCTTATAACGCTCACGATCAGCCGCAGTATTGGTGAACTGGAACAGCAGTCGGTCATTGTCCCAGACAGGAGCCTTGGCAGCAGGGCCTATATAGAGGTGATCTATGGTGATCTTCCCCACCTGTCCCTCTACGGCGCAAACATTCTGAAACGCAGGGCGCAGGGCATTGATCACAGTAGCACTCTTGAAGGCATCCGAAGCATCGCAGGACAGAGTAATATATCTGCCGGAGTCCAGTGCGGAGTCGGGGATGGATACAGAGAAGTAATCGCTGTTTCCCACACCGGTACCGTTATTCTTCAGATAATACAGACGCAGAGAAGCCGCACCGCCGGAAACGGTACAGTTCTCCAGCTTCACACGCATCTGCAGGACATCTGTGCTGCCGGGAACATAGCTGTGGGCAAGGGCGGTGGATCTGCCGGTATAGTCCGAGGTCTGCAGGTAGGGTGTTGTGCCGGTGAGGAAGATGGACATCGTTCCCTCCTCATAATCGAAGAAGGGTCCGGTATTACGGGAGAGATTGTGGTTCCAGTAGCTTACATCATAGTTCCGATCCCCATAGGCTGCCCCTGCGTAGCGTGCCTTGGAGGCAACAGAGTTATCGAAGGTAAAGTACAGCCCTCCTGCCTGCTGACTGGGAGCGGTCGCCTTGGGACCGATATAGATGTAGTCGATCTCGAAGCTGGCACGGAAGTCAGTAGTTCTCGGAGCTCCGATGGGATCGATACGAATATGGGTCAGAGTCTGACCCACCATAGAACTGCGGCTGTTGGCATCTAAGGTAAGGACCTGATAAGCCCCGTTAGGAGTATAGCCGCTGCTGAAGACGGATCGCTTCTCAGCAAAGCCGGGATTCTCCTTTGTACCGAAGAAGATCTGGAAGCCCTTTTCACTGCCGGTGGTCATAGTCGTCTTCACACGGACCTCTACCACATCCCCACTACGGAACACATAGCCCAGCTTCTCAGAAGCATTCATGACCAAGTAGGGGTCCCCATCCGTGGTGTTTCCGCTGAGGATTCCCTTGTTCTTGTCAATGGAGAAGCTCAAACGAGTTGCAGTCCAGCTTGCAGCGGTGTAGGCAGGGGTGCCGCTGTGGAAGGAAAGCAGAAGATTGCGGCTGCCTACGGTGACCGTGTTCTGGGCATCCATGGTAAAGTCCACTCTCTCATCATTGAGGAGTACGGTGGCAAAGGGTGCCTTGGAAAGGTTCACCTGCACCCAAAGGCGATCCAGATCCGGATCGGAGCTGTAAAGCCTCAGCTCGCTGCCCTGGCAGACTACCGTCAGGTCGCTGACTGTGTCAGAAACCGTAAGAAGCACACTGCCATCACTCTTCTTCAGGCTGCTGCCATTGGCGATGTGGGCAAAGGTTGCCTGAAGGGAGGCGTTCAGATTCACCGCAGCCATAGCGGCATCGGTGGTGTAGCCTGCATAGGTACGGGCAGCAGGCTGTGCCTCGAAGGAATTGTAGAAATACAGATAGCGCAGGTCTGCATTGTCACTGTCATTGATGGTGATCTTGCTTGCCATAGCCGTCTCATCCGTGGTGTTGGCAATGGTCAGCTTCTCAGGAACCACTGTTGCGGTGCTTCCCTCTGCAGTGGGGTAGAGTACAGTCTGATATCCCACGGTCCCTGCCTTGGTCTGCTTGTACTCGAAGTACTTTGTGGTGGTCCCGGGAGCAGATGCGTCATAGCCTGTGGCAAGAGATGCTGTTCCGAAGCTGCCACTCTGGGCAATGATCAGGTTGGGGCCCTTGGTGTAGGCGGTCTTGCCGGTTCCGTAGGCATCGGAGGCAAGGCTTGCATTGGAATAGGGCGCTGTATGCCAGTTCTGGGTGTAGCTGTGGGAGGCAGCGTCTCCGGGAACTACCTTATCCGTTACGATAAGGAAGTCCCCCAGCTCCTTCAGGAAGGCAACATTGCGGTAGTGGGTGAAGTCTGTACTGTGCTGACCCTTGCGAATGGTTTTTCCGCTGGTCTTCGTCCACGCAGTAACCGTAGACACTGCATCATTGGCAGTCATATCAATATCCCCAAGAGAAGCACTTGCCTCAACGCTTCCCTGGACCGACTGCCCAATGCCGTCGATCTCGATGGTATTATGGGAGCGGGTGGTTTCATTCTGCCATATAAAATGGGGATGGTTGCGGTCATAGGAGGTCATACCCGTATCCGTCAGGAGAGAGCGACCCTGATAATACAGCAGCAGAGCAAGGGCATCCCTGTGGGTGTGGTTGCCGCCGGATTTTGCATTCATGAAGAAGAAGCTATCCTCCGCTGTCCAGCCGGTACGGTCGATCACGGTTTTGATCTCGTCATATTCCGCAGCAGTTTGGGGCTTCATGCCATTGTTGGAATCCAGGAAATAGCGCAGATTCTGCACCGCAAGGCTGTTCTCATTCTCCGTTCCCATGCTGTCCAGAAGCTCTCGGATGGCAGCATCGAGAGATCCGGGCTGCCCCTGTCCCCAGAAGGGCGGAACATGGTTGGGCATACTGCTATCTACCAGATATTTTGCCAAATCAGACATTTTGCGGCTCAGAGTTGCAGCCCCCTGAGAGCTGTCCCCAACATCCTTCATGAGGGCATGCAGATGCATACACCAGAGGATCACAGAGCGAGGATAGGAGAAGGTGATCTCATTATAGCTCCCATCCTCATGGACGAGGGTATCCATCACCATATCGAAACGCAGATCGTAGGAGCTCTTCCAGTCCCCTGCCTCCGTAAAGAAGTCAAAGTAAGCATACATGCTGTACAGCCCCGTCAAGTGCCAGATACCACGGTTGGTGTATGCCAGAAGGCTGTTCTTTGAGGGGTCCGCATCGTTGAACAGGCACGCATTGCTGCTCACCTTTGCACCGCTCTTGAGGTATGCGGCCTCGTCATAGACCCAGGAAAGGAGCTTCACATTCTCGTCGGGGGTCAGAATATCGCCGTCCAAGAAGTTCTTATAAATGTACACGAACTCCATAGCTCGATTTGCCGCCTCGATATCACGGTTCGGAGGGGTGGCTGCTCCTGCATCGTTGATAAAGTCCAGAATCTGCGTCTTAGCCTTGTTCAAATATGCCAAGAAGTCTGCAGAGCCCGCAGGATAAGTCTTCGCCTTCTGTACCAGAGCCGAGTGCTGGCAGAAGCGATCATTATAATTCAGCCATTCCGAGGGGGAATAGGCAGGCTTCTGCCAGTCAAAGCCCCCGGGGATGCCCTTCCAGGAGAAGTGCGCCAGGGCATTGATGCTCTTCAGGTAGTCCCATGTCAGATTGCTCTCTGTCCATGTTTTGCAGTAGCTGCTCAGAACATTCAGCCGAAGGCTGTTCTCTGTAAACCCACCGGAGCTGCTGCCGGAAACTCGATGGGCATAAAGCACAAGGGTAGCTTTCTTTGCATTGGAGGGGATCTTAGAGGTGTCGAAGCGGAGATACACACGCTTGGTATTGTTGCCGTAGGGTGTATAGCTGCCATCGGCATTCTTCGTATAGTGATCCTTTACATAGAGGGTGGCATCATTGCCGTAGTTCTTGGCACTGTAGCTGCCGGCACGAACCATGGCATCCTCTGTGGCAGTCAAGGTCACGGTGCTGCCATCGGAGCAGGTCACGATCAGTTGGGGTGCCTTTCCGCTAACACTGCGAGATGCTACAGCGATCTCGTCCGTAGTTTTGTCGAAGGAGGAGAGAATATACAGACCGCTGACATCACTGCCCAAATAGATCTCATGCTTGGTGGGCGTAGTTGCCGTAACGATGGTATGGGCTCTGTAATACTCCTGGAAGGTATAGGTGTCCTGCATGGTCGGCTCATACCAGTGTGCCGCACCGGCAGTGTTGTATGGAGGATCATACCGATCAAAGTGCGCCTTGCAGAATGCAAGGAGCTCCTCCTTGGCAAGGTCGTAATTCTTGGCACTCACTGCTGCCTTAACAGCACTCATTCCACTGAGGGTCAGATCCAGCTTCCCAAAGAAGGCTGCATCCGAAGCAAGAGTAACCCCTCTGACCTGCCGCTCCTCTCTCTCAAGCAGCGCAGAAGCAGCCCCCGCCGTAGAAGACAGCAGCGTTGCAAGGATCAGAAGCATGACCAATAATCGTTTTCCGTTCATAGTGCTCATCCTTTCCGAAACGATCAAATATGCAAAAAGTTTTATCGCCGTACCTTTTATTATGACAGATTTTCCCGCAAATTGCAAGCACTCCTCAAAAT
>JAGBGB010000024.1 GCA_017936205.1 Oscillospiraceae bacterium | reverse complement strand
CTGGAAAAGACGGATATCCTGCTGCTGGACGAGCCTACCAACCATCTGGATCTTAGCAGTGTGGAATGGTTGGAAAATTATATCAATACCTTCAAGGGAACCGTTTTGGCCATATCCCATGACCGGTATTTTCTGGATCAGGTCGCTGACCGCGTCATCGAGATCGTGGACGGTCACGGCGAATTCTATTCCGGCAACTATTCGTTCTACATGAATGAAAAGCAGGAACGGTTCAATTTGCAGCTGAAGCAGTATGAGCAGGAGCAAGCCAAGCTGGCACAGTTGGGTCATACGGTGGAGCGAATGAAGGGCTGGGGTATCAACAACCGTGTGCTGTACCGCCGAGCCATGTCTATCCAGCACCGTATGGATCGGATGCGGAAGACCGAACGCCCCACCAAGGAAAAGACTCTCCGAGCTCGCTTCGGGGAGAAGGAGTTCCACGGGGACGAGGTGCTTTCCGTTAAGAATCTGAGCAAGTCCTTTGGGGATCGGCAGATCTTCTCCGATATCGAGCTGAAGGTGGCAGGAGGAGAGCGGATCGCCCTTCTGGGAGACAACGGAACGGGGAAAACCACTTTTATCCGTGCCCTGCTGGGAGAGATCCCCTGTGAGGGGAAGATCAAGTTCGGTCCCTCGGTCAAATCTGCCTATTTGCCTCAGGTGATCCACTTCTCCCACCCGGAGCGAACCCTGTATGATACCATGCTCTATGAGAAAAAGTGTACCCCCCAGTCTGCCAGAGACCGTCTGGGCGCCTTCTTGTTCTCGGGAGAGGATGTGTTCAAGACCGTGGGAACCCTGTCAGGTGGTGAGCAGTCCCGTCTGCGGCTGTGTATGCTTATGGACGAGAAGATCAATCTGCTGATTCTGGACGAGCCTACCAACCATCTGGATGTGGCATCCAGAGAATGGGTGGAATGTGCCATTGACGAGTACGAGGGGACTCTGATCTTTGTGTCCCATGACCGCTACTTTGTGGATAAATTTGCGACCAGAGTCTGGGAGCTGGACAAGGGCAGCATTCGGGACTTCCCCTGCGGCTATGCCAAGTACCGTTCCATTAAGGAGCACGAAGCTATGGCAGCTACTCCCGCAGCCCAGACCGGCAAGAAGAAGGAAAAAGCCTCCAAGCAGCCCACCGGCAGCAAGGAGCTGGAAAAAACCGTCCGCCGTTTGGAACGGGAGATCGCAGCCCGTGAGCAGAGCCTCGCACAGCTCCAAGCCGACTTAGAAGCTGCCTCCACCGACTACCAGCAATACCTGACTCTCAGCCAAGAGCTCCAGACCCAAGAAGCCCAGCTGGAAGACCTCATGTCCCAATGGGAACAAGCCACCGCCCAACTGGAGGGATAGGGACAAGGGAGCAGTTTCTTGTTATGATGTGAATACATTCCAATTGATCGGTTTTCCTATGTAGAGCATGGCTCTATTGAAAAAAAGTGTCGATAGTTGCAAAAATTTTCAATAGAATCGGTTGTGCCGGGAAAGGAAAATATTGTTTAAGGAGAATACTATGAGTAAATTGATATTATTCCAAGGAGATTCTATTACGGATGCCGGGCGGCGGAATGAGTCTGCGGCAGGGTCTGATCCGGGGCTTGGGGTTGGCTATGCTACCATGGCAGCGGGGCAGCTGGGCTTGGAACAGCCGGATACCTATACCTTCCTGAATCGAGGGATCTCTGCCAATCGCATTGTGGATCTTCTGGCTCGCATTAAGCGGGATATCATTAATTTGAAGCCGGATGTGGTCAGCATTCTTATTGGCATCAACAGTGTCTGGCATGAATATGAGCAGCAGAACGGAGTGGATGCAGATCGCTTCCAACAGATCTATACCATGATTTTGGAGCAGATCCTGCAGGCTCTTCCCAATGTGAAGCTGATGCTTATGGAGCCCTTTGTGTTAGAGGGCTCGGATACCTGTGCGACGGAGCAGCTTCCCGACCGCTGGGACTACTTCCGAACCGAAACTCAGAAGCGTGCACAGATCGTAAGGGAGCTGTCAGAACGCTTCGGCACTGTATTTGTCCCCCTGCAGACAGTCTTCGATGAAGCAAGCAAGACCAGCCAACAGGGTAACGCCTACTGGGTCATTGATGGCGTTCACCCCACAGTCAACGGTCATGCCCTCATTGCAAAGCAGTGGCGGAAGGGCTTCGATGCACTGATTTCGGAAGGAATTTAAGAGGATCCATTATGATATCCTAACCAAGGGAACGACAGATGTGCCGTTCCCTTCGTTTTATATACCCGATTTGACCTTCGGCGCAAATTCAGAGAATTACCCGTCAAATTCCGATTTATTGCACTGCTTCGTTCACCGCTGCGTAGGGGCGCGCATTGCGCGTCCGACAACCACCAAGAATTGGTGGTTGTGAAAAATGTTGCGATTTTAGGAGAAATTACATCATTTTCGGTGGTTTTTGTGTTCATGGCGTTACGCCATGAACCGGACGCGCAATGCGCGCCCCTACGAAAGGTACGGAAAATCAGAATTGTTGATGTAGGTGGTAGCGGATGGGGGAAACAAAGTTCGAAGGGGGACGGCGGTATAGGTCATGTTTGACAGAGGTAGAAAAAGATGGTATAATGAGGAAAAAAGAAAGAGGGGAAACAGATGAATAGAAGAATGCTGTGTATCTTTCTGTGCTGTGCTATGCTTCTGTCTCTATGGGGCTGCACATCGGGAGAGAGGAAGACGGAGACAGCCGCTACGGAAAGGGGCACCGCGGCTACGCAGACAGCTACGACGGAGGCATCGGAGGAAACAGATCCCCAAGCCTATGAGTGGTTTGAAAAGGAGTACAATGCAGTGGCCGATGCCAATCGGGTCAAGACGGTTCTGACCCTGAAGGAATCCCGTTGGGTGTCTGCTACACTCTTTACGCAGGAAATAGAAAGAACTGTGCTTTACGAGGGATTGCAACAGGAGCTGACAGCACAGGTGAATGAAAGCATTCTCTGGAACGAGGGGGAAGCTCTTGAGGTTCAGCGAGAATTTCGTCAGGGGCGGCAGTATTCCTGCCTGAGCGATGAATATATGGAACAGACCTATGCTGAGAATTTTTCTGAAGAACAGTTTTTGGAGAGCTTCCCTGTGTTCCTCTTTGATCCGAAGGACTACGGAATAGGGGACATTCAGGAAAACTACCGTGGAACGGTTTTGACCTTTACAGATACGGAGAAGATAGAGTCTTGGGTCGGTGCAGAGGATGCGATCCTGACTTCTGCGGAGGGAACTGTAAGTTTGGGAGAAGAGGGCATCAAACGGATGGGCTATACTGTGGAGTACAGCCAAGGCCCTGCGGATGTGAAGCTGACCGTAAGCTGCGAATATGAATGGGATCCGGAGGAATCGGAAACAAAAAAGCCACTTATCAAAGAAGCAGATTACTGTGAAACAGAAAGCGTTGAGAATGTTCTGAAGCTGCATCGGGCATTTGCAAACTACTACTGGGCACCTATGATGCACTATCGGGTCACGCAGACCACCGACAGTGAAGCCCTTGCCCGCAGTGTGACACAGCAACGAGAGGTTTGGTGGTTCTTCGACGGAAGCGGCCATGGGTTGGCGAAGGAGGAACGGATCTATCGGGAGAATGGGGCGGAACATACGGTATTTGCCATAGAAACCTTGGAAGGAGAAAAAGCTGCGAGGATCGAAAGTGGGGCAGACAGCTACAGCCCTGCGGATTTGAGCTTTGAGGAGAATTTTAGACGATATGGCGGCTATATGGACTATGTCTGGTACTCCCTGTATGCACCTGAGGACTTCATCCAACTTCGATCTGTGGGAAAGGGAGGAGATTTGGTTCTTGAGGTTTCAAATATCTCTCAGGAGAATCTGCGGATGGGACTTTTCCTTGCTGCGAGGGTGTTTGACGAAGACTGGGATGGACGCATGAAGGT
>JAGBGB010000277.1 GCA_017936205.1 Oscillospiraceae bacterium | reverse complement strand
TGTCTTAAACCGGATTTGGAGGATGTCGCTATTCTTTGGAGAGAAGCTGAAGGGGAAATAGGAATAGGTAGCTCTGCCGGTGAATTTTCCATAGGCGTTGGTTGTTTTGATCCATGGGCCGTATGTCAAATTCCCTGCTTCTGCGGTTCCGCTGAAGCCGTCCGTTACCTCCACATTCAACAGCCCCTGGGAATTGTCTATGGTAAAGGCACTTGCAGAGCTGTTATAGGCTGTAGCCCAGTACCCATTGCTGCTGCGATCGAAGTTAAGAAAACCATAGGGAAGGGTGTCATAGCGTTCCCTTGCCTGCCGGCTGTTGTCAAAGTCGAAGAGGAGGTAATCCTCTGTGGCAGAGGCACTCTTAGGTCCTACATAAATATAATCATAGGTGAACTTTACCTTCGTTTTTGCCGGATCCGCAATCAGTAGATTGTAGACCTCCGGTCTGATTGCTGTGATGGCATCCACCTCCGCAAAGCTTAGATTCCCTTCCAAGGTAAAATATCCGTTATTGATACAGCCTGCCGGAATCGGTGCGGAATATGCAACAAAAGTGCTTTCATCACTGTCATCCGTTGCGTACATGAGTCGGAAATTTGCATCCGTATCTGTTGATCCCTCTATTTTCATCCGAAGCTTAAAGTAATCATTCCCTGTGGGGACATAGGCAAGAGGGTGTCCTCCGGTATAACTGGTGTTTGAGGAGGTGATCAGGGGATGGATATGACGAGTAGATGGGAAATCCGCTGTTGTAGAGAAGCTCATAGTACCGGCAGTGTTATCAAAAACAGGTGCAGTTGAGTAGGTGTGGGTATAATGCCAGTTCCCTGTATCATAGTTCAGACCCTTGTAAATATCCTTGCTGTATCGGTTCTGTGCTTCTGCATCGTTGGTAAAGTCAAAATATAAGCGATCTGTTTCAGGCTCCGTTACCAGAAGAAGGGAAGAGGACACAGCCCGTTCGCCGTTAGGATCCGGAGGTGTGTTTCGGATCACAAGGCCGGAATTTCCCGGTCGTTGGGTAGCAAACAGAGAGGAGCCGCCGCCATCAAGATTAATAGCATCTACACATCCTAAAGAGAACATGAGCTCTGACATATCGTTAATGGTAACACCGATGGAATCGGTCTTACCGTTGACGATGAAGGTAACAACGGTCCCGTCGGCCTTCAATCCGATGGCAGATCTGGCAGAGATCTTCTCGTTATTCTGCCTGACCTGCTTACCGTCTCGCACCAACCAGTGCCGACCTGCCACCGCTTCTACCACATCGCTATGATCGTCCGTATAAGATCTGAAATCATAGCTTCCGTCTTCCAATATAGCAAAATAACAAATGGCGTTCCCGTCGGAGGGGTGGATGGTATTGCCTTCCACCTTAATCAAGCCAAAAGGCTCACAGGTGTTGATGTCTGCGAAGTTGGCATTCATAGCGTAAATGACATTACGAGATGTAGCGGCCTCATAAGCTGCCGCCTGTACTGTAGGTCTGGTAAAGGTATAGCTGAGCTTGCTTGCAGCTGCACTGCGGCTGGCTTTGGAGCTTCCTGAGGTAAAATACTTACTGTAGGAAACCTTGAGATTCGCCTTTGCAGTGGGGGCAATTTGTAGCATATACCCTTTATCTCCGCCGGTTAGAGCAACCGTGGATTCTGTTACGCCTGTCATTAGGGAGTAATTGGTTTTGGAAGAAACCGTACTTTTTGTACTGGAATCTAAGGCTTCAACCAAAGAATATGCTCCTGCTCTGGATATAGCAAGCAGCGAGAAGAAAAAGGGAAGAAATAAGCACAAGGAAATGGTACGAACAAGATGTTGTTTTACAGACTTGTACATATGGGCCTCCTTTGATCAGAACTCAAATATGATTTATGTTTTTCAGGAAAAGTGACGGGACTGCTGGAGCTGTCTCACAAACAAGGTGAGACAGCTCCTGTAACAATTCTTCATCAAATTCGATTTATCGAACTGTGCAACGCACCCAATGTAGGGACGGATCACCCGCCGAGACCACAGAAAAAGTCCCAATTTCAAAATCGTACTCCGAAAAAACGGGAGATTTTACGATATATGGCTTCAAAATGTTCGGAATACGCCGAGCTCTGTGGTAAAAATTTTCACAAGGGGACTTTTTCAGCAGCCTCCGGATACTATCCGCCCCTACATTGGTCAGTGTCATCATTTGAGAGGAATCATCTGCTCGATAAATCAGAATGGCTGAGGCTGGCTCAAATGGTGATCATTTTGAGACGGCCTCCGGCGCATTAGGCTTCGAAGTAGCGCTTGGCGCTGTCGGAATAGGCAAAGAGTGCTTTGCACAGAGCCAGAAGGTTGCCGGTTTTATTGTTGCCGTAGGTGTCCGCACTGTATTGCAGGGTGCAGGAAACAGGGGTGCTGCCTGCGAAGAGCTGCACGGAAACCACAGCTCGAAGCTCCGCTGCCAAGAGGGCATCCAAGGTGAAGGCATAGAGCTTCCGATCCGGGTTGTAGAGCTCAGGATTCTCTAAAGTCACGGCCTTAGCTGTGCCGTGGATGTCGGTGTAGCTGACCTTCAGGCTCAGCTTGGACAGATCGCCCTTGTAATTGACAGGATCAAAGACAAATTTCAGAGCTACCTTGGATTCCAGATCCAGAGCCTTA
>JAGBGB010000276.1 GCA_017936205.1 Oscillospiraceae bacterium | reverse complement strand
TGCCGTTCCGGGAACCATCGCAATCTATACAGGCTAACAGAGTTAGCAAACAGCTGAAAATATCCGAAATATAGGAAGTTTTACGGTTCATTTCTTCTGAAATCTACCTGTGATTTTCGACACCTTGCGGAACGGCACACAGGCCGTTCCCTACGGTGGCGTACGATCGACTGTTTGACAAATCGGAATCCAATTGTTTTTACATGCCATACTTAACTCACGATTCTAATTCTAATTCAAAAATGCCGCCATCAAAAACGATATCACTCCCCTGCTCGTCCTTATAAAAGGACACCTTCTCCCGGGCAACCTGTTTGAAGCCAAGGGACTTTAAGAGTTTCACAGAAGGAACATTATGGATGGCAGTTCCGGCGGATAATTTCCTAATACCCAATGATTTCAAATAGGAAATCAATGCAAGATGACTTTCCTTTGCATATCCCTTCCCGTGATATGCAGAATGGAAGCAATAACCGATCTCATAATGACCCGATCTTTGATTGGCAGAAATATAACCGATCACCTGATTTTCAAGACAGACCGCAAAATACATATGCTCCAAATGATTCTCGGCTGCAGCCCATCTGGCAATGTGCGCCTTCACATCTTCGTCTTCTGTCATATGGGGTTTATCATACTGCGCTAAATCAGCCTTGCTAAAATCGATCCAAATATCTTGAATGGATCGCCAATCCTCGGCATTCACACGACGAACAGTTAATCTTTCCGTTTTGAGCAGCATCTTTTTCCCACGTTCATCTGTAACAAGATGTTTGACAGTATTCACAGGAAACTTAAGCTCGGTTCTAAAAAAATCAGGGTACATCTGAACCGCCTCATCAAGGGACACCCATCGCAGGAATTCCTTACAGCCACCATCCGACACGCTTTCATTTACAGGGACAAAATGCTCCGGTACCTTCATATAGAAGAAATAGGAAAGCTCATAGACCAGCTTATTCAGCTTTATACCCACATCACCGTAATAGTAGTTTTCATGGACAAAGCCAAGTCGATCAACCTCCATCGAGACTCCTGTTTCTTCAAAAACCTCTCTCACAACAGCTTCCTCAGCTGTTTCACCAAACTTTACCCTTCCACCGACAGAATATAGGTAATCCGTCCATTCATTCCCAACCATAAGGATCTTCTGATCCTTCATAATAATCGCTCCGACGCGGATGTTCAATACACCGGAATCACAAGGAACACACATATCCAGACTCAAAAGTTTCCCCTCCCTTATAACTGAATTCTTGAAATATTATAACACCGCAATGGTTGCCTGTCAAATCTCCCTTCCTTTTTTCACCACCTTTGATTTCTCAAAAATTGGCGAAAACCATTGAAAACAAAGGAAAATCCCGTATTTCTTACGAAATACGGGATTCAACTTTTTGGCGGAGTGAGAGAGATTTGAACTCTCGCGCGCTTTTTACACGCCTACTCCCTTAGCAGGGGAGCCCCTTCGGCCTCTTGGGTATCACTCCGAATAGAAAGAAACATGTATTCAATTCAGGAGAAAAGGTGGCGGAGAGAGTGGGATTCGAACCCACGGCACATTGCTGTGTCACTGGTTTTCAAGACCAGCTCCTTAAACCGCTCGGACATCTCTCCGAATCAAGCGTGGATATTTTACCATGGAATTTGTAGTTTGTCAAGTAGAAAATTGTAATTTGGCAGAATTGTTTCTCCTAACCGATAAATCAAGAATCCGCATAGCAACACGGGCCACAGACCGGCATGTAGAACGCAGCATAAGTACACAGCAAAATAAACGATCACGGAAAAGCAGCCAAGCACACATAGCTTCTCCACAAGCTCCGCCCAAGTGATCGGAATCATAATACGCAGGATCCCCCTGAGTATTCGCCCCCCATCCAGAGGATAAATCGGAAGCAGATTGTATCCCAACAGCACAAGATTCGTCAGACACAAAAGGGGGTCCAGCCTTGCCCCTATCATAAATAATATGAAGTTAGCAAAAGGGCCTGCAACTGCAACCAGCAATTCCTGTTTATAGTCCATAGGATCCATACGGATCTGACAGCCATTTATGCCTACAAAAATTTCATAAACTTTTTTCTTCAGAACTACCGCAACTGCAATATGCGCCAATTCGTGGCATACAACGGAAAACACAAATACCACGAAGCTATTCAGGGGATCGAAAAAAGCATACGCACAAATGAAAGCTAAGAATCCTGTTGAGACGTCAATTTTGCAATCCCTCACGGAACACCTCCACCACCTGCTCAACACCGCTCCCCTCTCCAAGCCGATCAAGCATATTCGATACAGCAACACTTACCCGATTCCCTACCTCGCCGCCGATCCACCGTCCAGCAGTCTGCAGCCAGTGGGGATGTACTCGGTTCAGATAATATAACAGAACAAATACAGCAAGACAAAATAACAGCTTTCTCCTGATCCAGCGGAACATTCTATCACCTCATACAGAGTATATGGACTGCACATAGGAATTATACTCCATTCACAGAAAAATACCCTAAATCACACAATTACCCTTGACAAAGAATAGAACTATGAGTATAATATCTATGCTTTCGGGGTGTGGCGAAGTTTGGTATCGCGCTTGGTTCGGGTCCAAGAGGCCTCGGGTTCGAATCCCGACACTCCGACCAGAAAAGCCTCCGATGCAAAGCATCGGAGGCTTTTCAACGAAATAAATCCTTTCGGATTTGTGAAATGCCCTTCGGGCGTGAAATATGGCTTACTCCATGTGAAATGCCTGCGGGCGTGGGTGGATTTATTTCATTTCACTTCCTGCAATGGAAGCCGGTGCATCCTATTTTTGCCGGAGCTTCCGGAGGCGTTTCCTTTCCAATAAGAAGCGGGCTGTATAGGAGCAATATCAGCTTGAAATCGGATGAACTTATTTCAATTGCGATACATCAACCGCAAAGCACAGGAGTGTATTACATGGTATACGGAGCAATCAACGAAAAAGGCGAAGAATTCTATACTGACTTAGCAAGAGTATTCGATGCCATCCGGAACAAGCAAATAGAGTATAACTGGCTTATCACTGATTATGAAGGCAACACCAACGATCCCGCTATTGTGGATCGGCTTGAAGGAGAATACTGTTGGATCAGTGGGGAGGAACTGACGGAGTTGGTTGCAAATAAACACTTTCAGTGGATCTGGGCTGTTTTATCTGCTTTCGAAAAATCTGTATCTCTTTCAAAGGTATTAGAGCATAGACTCCCCTATGCTGATGGGTATGAAGGATTCTGGAAGCTGCCCTTGTCCATGCAGCATCCTCTTGCAAAGATTGAGATCGTCCCCTGGGATAGCACTTCAACTTTACTCTTCAGTGAATCAAAGGAAATCACTGATTTATTCAGAGGCTACTTTCCGAACAGTCAGGACTTAGAAGAATATAATCGTCTTTTTTATTCCTCTCAGCAATAATAGAGTATCTCATTTTTCATATCGCACATACAATAAAATCGGTGTCTGCCGTAAGCTTGCAGACACCGATTTTTATTGTTTCAATGATTATTCCTCGTCCAGGGACTTGAACTTCATGCGGTTGGAAACAGTATAATCATAGGCAACACCGTCGGAGATCGCATGAATGGTAACCTTGCTGCAGCCGTGGAATGCCTTCTCGCCGATCTTCTCCAAGCTTGCAGGAAGCGACACACTGCGAAGGGCGGTGCAGTTTGCAAATGCTTCTTCTTCAATGCTCCGGAGTCCCTCGGGGATGGTCAGGGTACGGATGGAAGAGCATCCGGCGAAGCAACGGCTATCGATCTTCTGATTGTTCTGGGTCAAACGCAAAGTCTGCAAGGAAGTACAGTTCTCAAATGCAGCTTCACCCAGATCCCCACTGCCATTGGCAAAGGAAGCATAACGCAGTGCGGTGCAATCCGCAAACGCACGATTGCCCATACGTTCCAGAGACTTGGGGATAGAGATCTTCGTCAGAGCGGTACAGCCCTCAAACGCCTGATCCCAAATGCAGGTAAGACTTGCAGGAAGGTTCACAGATTCCAAAGAGGTGCAGCCTGCAAAGGCTGTTTCTTCGATTTCTTCCACGCCCTTACGAACGACCAGCTTCTTGGCGGCAGTACAGCCGGCAAATGCACCTTCCCCGAGGATCTTGATCCCCTTGGGGATCTCGATTTTGGGATCATATTCTTCATACTCCTCTTTATCCCCACGAGGCAGCTCGCAGGAGATCAGAGAGGAACAGTTACGGAACGCACCAGCATCCATGCGAGTCAAATTCTTGGGAAGAACGATCTCTCTCAGAGAGGTACAATCCGCAAAAGCCCCCTCCCAGATCTCGGTCACATTAGCAGGAAGCTGAAGCTCACGGAGCTGCTCGCAGCCAGCGAAGGCATGAGAGCCGATCTTCCGCACCCATGCAGGGATGGGAGCAAGGTTTCCGTCCGCATCAAAAGCAGATTCCTCGTCACAACGAATCAGTGTGTCCTCCTGGAAGTAGAAACCATTCTCCTGACGGACACAGGGACAGTCAGAGAAGATCTCCGGGGTCTCCAACTCGTAAGCCCGAGGCAGAGTCAGATTGGTCAAGCCAATGCAGCCCTCAAAGGCAAGAGAGCCGATGCGAACTCTCCGACAACGGAGATCCAAATGATTCAGTCTTGCACAGTCCTTAAATACAGCTCGTCCCAGCTCCTTGGTGGAGGCAGGAATGATCACCTCTTGCAGAGACCAGCAGTGCTCAAATGCAGAGGCGCCCACGATCTCAAGCTCCTGAGAAAGCTGAAGGTCTCTCAAGCTGGTACAGCGCTGGAAGGCACAGGGTCCGATCTTCTCCAACTGGGTGGGAAGCTTTACCTTCTTCAGGTTGGAGCAGCTGCGGAAGGCTCCGGTTCCCAACTCCACAACGCTTTCAGGGAGGGAAAGCTCCTTCAGTCCCACACATCCCTCAAAGGCGGCAGGGCCAATACGGCGAACACCATCCTGCACGCTAAGAGTGGTCAGTGCAAGGCAGTCCATAAAAGCGCCTGCTCCAACATACTCAGCTGTCTTGGGGATAGATACGATTGTCAAGGAACTACAGCCACGGAAGCATTCTTCCGTCAGCTCTGTAAGGCTCTGAGGCAAGCCAATGATCTTCAGGGAAGAACAATTGTGGAAGCCACGACGTCCGATTTCTTCAATTCCCTTAGGAATATTGATGCTCTCTAAACCGGTACAGCCCTCAAAAGCACCGTTGCCGATCCGCAGCAGACCTTCCGGCAGCATAGCAGCCTTCAGCGCCTCGCAATTGCGGAAAGCATAATCGCCGATTTCCGTGACAGATTCGGGAACAAGCAAGCTAACCGGCATAGAGCAGCCTGCGAAGGCATCTGCACCGATCGCAGTCAGTTCAGCGGGGAGTGCCAATTCCTTCGTAGCGGAGCAGCCTCGGAAGGCAGCAGATGCAATCTCTGTTACAGTATCAGGAATAATAACGACTTCTAAGGAGGTGCATCCCTCAAAAGCAGATACACCAATACGACGCATTCCCTCAGGGAGCACGACCTTCTTCAGGTCGGTACGATTCTCATATGCATGATCCGGGATCTCATCCTGACCTTCTTCAAGGATCAGGGTTCCTTCTGCCTCTATATAACAGATTTCTTCCAGTGCAGTACAGCCTTCGAAGGCATTGTCTGCTTGATCCGCATCCTTGGGAATGGTAACCCTCTGAAGCTTCGTACAGCCGGCGAAGGCAGAGGGTCCGATCATCTCAACACTTCCCGGCAATTCCACAGAAGTTAGCTCTGTGCAGCCTGCAAATGCCTCTACACCAACTCGCAGCACTCCGTTGGGTACAGAAACGCTCTTAATATACGGATTCTCCGCAAAGGCACCCCAGCCGATACTCCATACCCCGTCGGGAACATTAACATGTTCCTCTTGCCCGAGATACTTGCTCAGCAGACCCTCTGTGATAGTAAAAATAGACTGATTAAAGCTCATCTATGTGCCTCCTTCTGTCTGTCATTCAAAGTTATATTCATGTCCTAAATTACAATATATCACATTTTGATAAAAAAGTACAGAACAAATCGTCAAATAGATCATTTTTTCTTCTCACTATAAAAATGACCTTAATGGATGCCCAATGCATTGCATATTTCCCTGAAAGAAGCTCTTGGATGGGATAACATGGGCTGCAGGAAGGAACTGTAAAGACAGGATCCTCTCTCATTACGAATAATCAGGCTACCATCCAGAAGAGTAAACGAATACACCCCTAAGATCCCATTGACTTCAGCAACCTCATCAGAGGCAAACCCGGACAAAAACTCCAACCCCTCGAACAGAGCACGCATAAGCCTCCATTGAGACTCCGATGAAATTGAAAACAGCTGATATGACCCGCTGCAGTGCTCCAAAAGAAAACGATTCGTGAACTCAGGCTTTCCCTTATAGCTATCTCTGATTACAATAGGAGCAGGGAGTAGCTCCCACTGATCTACTTCGAAGTAATAATAGATTTCATCGGGATTTCCTCGGTTTCGCATAGGAACAGGGATTCGTCCGCGCTGTACCTTATAGATTCTCTCAACTGCTCCATGGTGCCGGATCCCTGTCAGGTCACTGACTCCATTTTCCAGAAGGGCAATGTGTCTAACAGGAAACACTGAATCCGGCAGAAGCCTCTCAGGAGCATAGTAGCCCTTTGTATTAAGACAGAATTGCAGTTGTTCAGTAGAACGAACCGTTCCTACCATGACATCCCGAACAGCCCAATTGACCCCTGTCCCATAATTGTCTCTATAATGCGGCTGAGGAGATATATATGAGTCCACTTCAGTAGATGTGGCATAAACTTTAAACTGCATAGCACAACTCTGTGCAAGCAGCTGATGCATATGCTCCTTGATCACCAAACCCCTCTCCCCTTTCATTTTGCATACAGCTTTCCTCCTACCATAATGGGCAAATCATAAAGGACAAAGCCCCTTTGGCTCTTCACTGTTCCAAGCCAAGTAAATCATAAATCAGCTTTGCTTCCTCCGGAGAGGGGCGGTCATCCTCCAAATAGTCTTCCAGCAGATCCAAGTCAGAATACCGAATCTTCTCCGCCGGAATCTCTGCTTTTAGACAAAGAACTTGATTTAGTTTCTCAACATAGCTATTGCCCGAAAAGTCTTTAACATCAAATTCTATCTCACTTCCTCCGACTGTGTGAAAGGAGATCCGAATATCATAATCGTCTGCACGACGTCTTTTATAGATACGCTTTATGTAAATGTCTACATTCTCTGCAGAGGAAACAGGTGAGGAAAGGGTTTCGATCCCTGCAACTGATTTTTTGAGTTCCCCACCGCTGTCCAGCGTAGAATAACTGAACATACTAATCAGAAATAATACAAAAGTACCTACAAACAAACCGATGAGCCGCATTCGTAAAACTTTATCACGACCCTGTGCCTTCTTCCTTTGCTGCCACCTGATCTTGGAAAGCAAGGGAAATTCTGTTTTCCACTCAGGATAACAGTATTTCCCTCGTCTATGTCCTATAATAGGAGTCTTATCCTTGTAGGACTCGAGAATAAAAGGAACGCAGATAACCATAACAAGCAGAATGAACGGAGCCCGCAACAATGCAAATCTCGATCTTACCGCAAGGATCGTCGGATCAGATAATACTGAATCTCGAACGATCATATCCGGGAAAACGAGAATTGCGATCAGCATAGCGATCACAGCCAAGAAGCCAAGCCAATATAAACAATGGTCTAAAAAAGATAAGGGTGGGGTCTTTGGTCCCTGCTTTTTCTTCTTTTTCTTCGACTTCCATGCCATTCTGACCAACTCCATCAAGTTTTAATTCCGAGAAGAAAGGAAACAACCAATGAAAACTCTGTTCTACTCTATGAGCATTATACTATAATCCCCACAGAAACACAAGCATTTTTCATTCACTTACAAGAGCCGCCGCCCTGTTTTAGATGAATGAACTATAATTTTTTGTCGTTTCCTTGTTTTTGTTGTTTACAAATCGAAAATTTAGTGTTAAAATGAATCTGTCTGTAAATCAATACTTTTAGGAGGTATTCATTTTGGCAAGAAAACTCAAGACAATGGACGGCAATACTGCCGCCGCTCATGTTAGCTACGCATTTACAGAAGTAGCTGGCATCTACCCCATTACCCCGTCCAGCCCCATGGCTGACTATGTGGACCAGTGGTCCGCACAGGGTCGCAAGAACATCTTCGGCAGCCGTGTTAAGGTCGTGGAGATGCAGTCCGAAGCAGGCGCAGCCGGCACCGTACACGGCTCCCTGGCAGCAGGCGCTCTGACCACCACTTACACCGCTTCCCAGGGTCTGCTGCTGATGATCCCCAACATGTACACGATCGCCGGTGAGCTGCTCCCCTGCGTCTTCCATGTTTCCGCTCGTACTGTTGCTTCCCACGCTCTGAACATCTTCGGCGACCATTCCGACGTCTATGCATGCCGTCAGACCGGTTTCGCTATGCTGGCAGAGTCCAACGTGCAGGAAGTTATGGACCT
>JAGBGB010000275.1 GCA_017936205.1 Oscillospiraceae bacterium | reverse complement strand
GGGGCGCGCATTGCGCGTCCGACAACCACCAAGAATTGGTGGTTGTGAAAAATGTTTTGTTTTTTTGGAGAAATTACATCTTTTTCGGTGGTTTTTGTGTTCATGGCGTTACGCCATGAACCGGACGCGCAATGCGCGCCCCTACGCAGCGTTAAACCAAACTGTTTGATAAATCGGAATTTGCAGGGTAACAGTGCATAGAATAAGGCTGTCTCTTATGATTGGGTTCAAACCATCATGAGAGACAGCCTTTTATGCTGCAGGGGATCAGATATCTTTCTTGCGGTAATGGAGAGCTCCCACGGTAAGGCTGAGGACTGCCAACAGAAGACCCGGGAGAAGATAGGAAAGGTTCAGGGCACTGTGCTCGTAGATGTAGGCACTGTCTGTGTAGCTGAAGGGAGTCAGGTACTTCAGGAACTCTGTCATATCTACCAGATTGGAGATCAGATTCATGAAATAGAACAGGAGACACAGACCCAAACCGATGCCAAGACTGCCATTACGGAGGAAGGCAGACAGACCGAAGGTGATGCCGGCGATCTCTAACTGCAGCAGCAGGAAGGAGCTCAGGAGCAGCGCCAGCTGAGCTGCGGGGAAGCTTTCTCCGATCAGGAGCATGGTTCCCACGGTGGTGGCAGCTGTCAGCAGATTCAGAGCAAGGATCTGGGCTGCAACTGCCAGCAGCTTCTGGGTATAGACCCGCATACGAGAGATGGGATGGGTTAGGAGGAATTCTGCTGTTTGCTCCTTTTCTTCCTTCGAGAGGGCTGCAACGCCCAACAGGGCGGCGAAAAGCGCTCCGCCGATGCCCAGCATATTGCCGCACTCGATGCCGAAGTAGCCCTTGAATTCTCCGAAATTCAGCTTATCCATGCCAAATGCCTGAGAGAAGCTGCCCATGTCTGCAAAAATATTGCCAACCTCGTTCATTTGTACGGACATTTCCGGATAGATCAGAATGCAGATGCCCAAAATGACGGAGATACCTATGCTCCAAACTGCCCAGCTCACACGACCTCTGCGAAGCTCATGAAAAAACAGTGTCATTTAACCTTCCTCCTTGGTGTAGTAGTGCAGGAAGATCTCTTCCAGATCCGGGTCCGTAATGCTGATGTCCTCAAAGGGCAGGCTGCTCAGTTCCTGCAGCAGTCTCCGAGGATCGCCGCTGTAAAGGAAGCGTAGGCTGTCGCCCTCTATGACCTGATCCTTGGCTCCTTGCAGCTTGGGAAGGGAGGGGCAGCCACGGAGGGTCACCTTCTTGACCCCTGTGTGTCCTAAATTCTCTACGGAGTCCGCTGCAAGGATCCGACCTTCACTGATGACCGCAGCCTTGTTGCAATAACGTGCGATCTCGCTGAGCACATGAGAGGACAGGAAGATGGTGGCTCCCTCTGCGTTCCGCTGCCGCAGGATCTCATAGAATTCCTTCTGCATCAGGGGATCCAAGCCGCTGGTAGGCTCATCTAAAATATACAGTCGGGGCTTGTGCTGCAGGGCACAGACAATGCCCAGCTTCTTCCGATTGCCTAAGGACAGCTCACGGATCTTCCGTTTGGGGTCTAATTCCAAGCGGTCACAGAGGAGCCTTGCCTCCTGTGTGCAGTCTGTCTTGTGGAGGCGAGCAGAAAAACGCAGCAGCTCCTCCACCCTCATACCGGGGTAGAAGGCAGTTTCGGAAGGGAGATAGCCGATATCCTTCAGGATAGACAGGTACTCCTTGCCGATCTCCTTCCCGAAGATCCGAGCGCTGCCGGAGGTAGGCCGGATCAGCCCTAAGAGGCTGCGGATGGTAGTGCTTTTCCCTGCTCCGTTGGGACCGATAAAGCCAAAGAAGTCTCCTTCTGCTACAGTCAGATCTACATCAAGGATCCCACGAGCCTTACCGTAGTATTTGCACAGCTTTTGGGTTTGGATGGCATTCATTGGGTGACCTCCTCTAGGGTTTCGTAAAGGCGGATGGTGTCGTCTATGGTCTCACCCCCAAGGGCAAGAACCTTGCCTTGGGACTTGAGGATCACCACTGTGTCACAGCGGTGGTAGGCATAGAGGGTGTATCTGCCGAATTCATCGTTCATATAGCTTCCCAGATCCAATCTGCCGGAGGAGAAGCCACCGATCCGTTGACCGAAGTCGAAGTCTTCGACATATCGGACCTCCTCAACAGCGGCATAGTCCACAGTCAGATCCTCCCAATAATCCGCTTCAATGGTGAAGGACTGCTCACCGAAGCGGACTTGGATCTCACCGCTGAACATCAGATAGATAAGGAGGGCTGCAAGAACAGCCACGAGAAGCCCCGTGAGGACCATGGTCAGCTTCTTCTTCCCTGTCACAGGAGTCTTGGAGATAGGGGCGGCTCCTGCGGCAAGCTGCTTGCGGTAATACAGATAGGAATACAGCAGGGTGATCACACACATGATCGCCACAAGCACCAGACTATAGGGCAGCATCCACTTAACGGGAAGCAGGATCCCCAGCAGGATCAACAGACCGGTGAAGAACCAGACCTTGCCGCAGAAGCGGTGGGTGGCATTCCAGTTTTCTTCGTTATTGAGGGTCCACTTGGTCTTAATGCCCAGGTAGGAATTTTGCTTGACCTTGGGCAAATAGTTGCCGATGATGGCCATAGCCAGACCCAGACACAGGGGCACCAGGCTGTAGCTCTGAAGGTCGGCGGCAAACAGTGCAGCATACAGGATGCCGTTTACAAAGAGGGAGATAAAGGGGAACATCCAGAATACCAGCCTCAAGGCCTTGGGACTCTGGTCCTGCATCTTGGGATCACGGAAGGTGATGAACAGAGCGATCCAGTGGAACAGCAGCAGAAGCAGGGGCAGGAAGAGCACTGCTCGCCACTTTGTACTGACCCCGTCGGGGGTTCCGTCCAAGCCCCAGTGGGTGGTCATATAGTCAGGCAACCGATCCCAGAGCAGCAGCCCTACCAGCATAGGCAGCAGGATCAGCAGAGACGAGAGGATCAGCTTCCCCTTATGCTTCCGAATCATGATCAGACACTCCTTTCAAATCAGCAAGCCAAAGCATGGTTTCCTCCAAAACGGAGGTGTTCAGCTCATAATAAATAAACTTTCCTTCCCGACTGTCTCGGATCAGGTCGGCATCCTTCAGCACCGACAGGTGTCTGGAAACAGAAGCACCTGTAACAGGGAATTGGTCGCAGATCTCCCCGGCGGACAGTCTGCCCTTTTTCAGAAGATTCAGGATCTCCCGTCGGATGGGATCCGCCAATGCCTTGAGAGTTTGTTGTAATCCCATATTATCAGCCCCCTCATGTAACATTTAACCTAATTGTTAAATGCATTATAGCAGACGAGCCGCCCTTTGTCAAGACCCAATTAAAAATCTGCAAATTCTCCCACGTTTCTTCCACCGGCACAGAACACCGAATCCGCTTGACAACCATAGAATATCATGATATATTGAACACAGCCCCCCTCCCCAAACAGCCCAAAATCCCTTCCCATCCTATCGCAACATGGGATACAAATTCCGTTTTGTCGCGCTGTTTGATTTACCGCTGCGTAGGGGCGCGCATTGCGCGTCCGGTTCATGTCGGAACGACATGAACACAAAAACCTTCGATAATGATGTGATTTCCATTAAAATTCGAACATTTTTAGCGAACCACCATTTCATGGTGGTTCGCGGACGCGCAATGCGCGCCCCTACGAAAGGTACGGAAAATCGTGATTTCGCCTTATGGCGGATGGGTCGTTTTAAGAAAGAGAAGAAAAAGGAGGCATTCTTATGAATCAAAGAAAAAAACAGAAGATCGGATCAGCACGGCAGATCCTGCCTCTGGTGTTCGGTGTTGCTCTGGGCACCTTTGCGGCTCGGCACTTAGACAGGCTCAGTGACAGCCTTGGAGCCTCGCAGGCCCTGCTACTGTATTTGGCATTCTTCCTTTGCCTGTTCGCTTCCAGCCTCCTCCATGTAGCCATTCACGAAAGCGGACACCTTCTGACAGGCAAGCTGCTGGGCTTCCGTTTCCGCTCCTTCCGCCTGTACTCCTTCATCTGGATCAAGGACAATGGGAAGCTGAAGTTCAGGAGATACAAGCTGGCAGGCACCGGCGGTCAGTGTATCATGTTCCCACCCAAGGACGGAGTCAGCACAGGAGCTCTTGTGCTGCATCACATGGGCGGTGTTATCTTAGATGCCATTTCCTGTACCCTGCTCCTGCTGGTCGCCTTCTGCCTCTGCCCAGATCCCTATGTAAGATTCTTCCTGCTTATACCGGGAGCCTTGACCTTCCTGAGCTTGATCTCCAACGGCATTCCTATGAGGGCAGGCTTGGTTATCAACGATGGTCACAATGCCCTGTCCATTGCACGCTCCCCCGCAGCCAAGGAAGCCTACCTCCTGCAGATGGCAATGGTGGAACAGGAATCCTTAGGTGTGACCTACAAGGATATGCCTGCACACTGGTTCACCGTCCCCTCAGACGAAGCTATGAAGGACAGCATGGTTGCCACTCTGGCTGTGGCATGCTGTGGCAGGCTCATGGAGCAGCGACTCTTTGACGATGCAGACAGGCTCATGGAGCACCTGCTGGAAATCGACAGCGGACTCATTGGGCTGCATCGTGTGCTGCTGACCGCTGAACGGGTCTATCTGGAGCTTATGCGGCAGAACCGCCCTGAGGTGGTACAGCAGCTCCTGACCCCTGAGCAGAAGAAGCTCATGAAGAACTTAGGCAAGAACCTGCAGATCCTCCGCACGGAATATGCTCTCGCCCGTCTTCTGGAGTGGAACGAGCCCAAGGCACAGAGCCTGAAGGCTCGCTTTGAATCCGTAGCACAGGTCTATCCCTACCGAGACGAGGTAGCAGAGGAACGCTCCCTTATGGAGCTGACGGATCAGCGTGCCACCTTCGTAGCCTCCCTCTTCCGCCGTTCCTGACTCGTGCTCCCCACCCCTGAAGCCAGCTTCCGCCAAATTCCGAATTATCGAACAGTTTGATTTACCCCTTCGTAGGGGCGCGCATTGCGCGTCCGGTTCATGGCGTAACGCCATGAACACAAAAACCACCGAAAAAGATGTAATTTCTCCAAAAAACGAAACATTTTCACAACCACCAATTCTTGGTGGTTGTCGGACGCGCAATGCGCGCCCCTACGAATGGTACGATAAATCGGAATTTGACCACCCGGGTGGTGCATTTATTTGACAAGCAATCCCTTTGAGACCTTACAGACTGCCACGAGATGATGGAGGACCATCATCCTGTGGCAGACTTTTCTTTTACTTCCAGAATTTATTGGGCGATCTCAAGAAAAATTGCTGAATTTTTCGTAGATTTTTCGGGTGTTTTATGCTATGATAAACTTGTATAAATATGAATTGAGGTGATGCAAAGAATGGCACACTCTTTTTTCGGTGGGGTGCATCCCAAGGGCTATAAGGAGCTGAGCTGCCAAATGCCCATTACACCCATTTATCCCAAGACGGTGACCATCTGCATGTCCCAGCACATTGGGGCTCCCTGCAAGCCTCTGGTCTCCATTGGAGATCGGGTCACAGTGGGGCAGAAGATCGGAGACGGTCAGGGTCTGTGTGCTCCTGTTCATGCTTCCGTTTCCGGCGAGGTGGTTCGCATCGGTCCCCGTCCGGCACCTACAGGTACTTATGTAGAATCCATCGTCATTGCCAGTGACGGCAAATACACCCTCTGCCCCGACCTGCAGAAGCGGGAGAGCATTCAGGGCCTGAGCCCGGAGGAGCTGATCTCCATCATTCGGGAGGCAGGAATTACAGGCATGGGCGGTGCAGGCTTCCCCACAAGCGTGAAGCTGTCCTCCGGTCTGGGGAAGGTAGACACCGTCCTCATTAACGGTGCGGAGTGCGAACCCTATATTACCTCCGATGACCGTCTCATGCAGGAAGCTCCTGAACGGATCCTCCGTGGTATTTCTGTGATCAAGACCATCCTGCAACCTAAGAGAACCGTCATCGGTGTGGAGAACAACAAGCCCCAAGCCATTGCTGCTCTGCGGCAGGCATTACAGGGGGAGGCAGAGCTTCTGCCCCTGCGTGTGCGCTACCCTCAGGGCGCAGAGAAGCAGCTGATCCAAGCCGTCACCGGACGGCAGGTGCCTCCCGGTGGTCTGCCCGCTGCGGTAGGCTGTGCTGTTTTCAATGTGGCAACCTGCGCCGCCATCTGTGATGCGGTGTTCGAGGGTCTGCCTTTGGTTCGCCGTGCAGTGACCGTTACGGGGAAGGCGATTGCCAAGCCCTGTAATCTGTTAGCTCCCATCGGAACCTCCTTTGAGGACCTGGTAGAAGCAGCAGGCGGCTTCGCCTCCCAGCCCTATAAGATCTTCGTAGGTGGCCCCATGATGGGCATCGCCCAGCATACCTTAGAGGCATCTACCATTAAGGGCAACAATGCCCTGACCTGCTATTCCGAAGCAGATCGCCCCGCCTCGGTGCTTCCCTACTGCATCCGCTGTGGGAAGTGCGTGGAGGCATGCCCCATGCAGCTCATGCCCCTGTTCCTCCACAAGGCACAGGTTCTGAGAGATCTGGAGGCATTAGAGGCAGAGCACGTGATGGATTGTATTGAATGTGGCTCCTGTGCCTACGGCTGCCCTGCCAGAATTCCGCTGGTTCAGAGCTTCCGTACCGGCAAGAAGCTGCTCCGTGATGCCAAAGCAAAGGAGGGGAAGAAATGAAGTATAAGGATCTGAAGCTGACCCTATCCTCCTCCCCCCATGCCCACAGTGGCTGCACCACAGGGGTCATTATGCGGGATGTGTGCTTAGCTCTCACGCCTGCCCTCATTGCAGCGGTCTGGTTCTTCGGTCCCCGTGCCCTGTCAGTGACGGTGGTCTCTGTGATAGCATGCGTGTTCTTCGAGTGGGGCTATCGCACCCTGATGAAGAAGGACAGCTCCATTTCTGACTGGTCTGCGGTAGTCACCGGCATTCTGATCGCCTTCGTTTGCCCGGTGAATCTGCCCTACTGGACTCTGATCATTGCAGACTTCTTCGCCATTGTGGTGGTCAAGCAGCTCTTCGGCGGCATCGGGCTGAATATCGTCAATCCTGCATTGGCTGCACGTGCCTTCCTGTTCAGCTGGCCCTCCCTAATGTCTGGCAACTGGAACAAGCCCGGTGTAAGCCTGCCTATGACAGGAGCGGTGGACGCAGTCACCGCTGCTACTCCCATGGAGGCTCTGGCTGTTGGGCAGTTACCCTCTGAGAGCCTGTTGGAGCTGTTCTTCGGCAGGGTAGGCGGCTCCTTCGGTGAGATCTCTGCGCTGGCTCTGCTGCTGGGTCTTGTGTACCTGCTGGTGACCCATGTGATCACCCTCCGCATTCCCCTTTCTTACTTAGGAACCGTTGCTGTGCTGGCATTCATCTTCCCTCAGGGTGGGAACGCTCCCTGGGAATGGGCTCTGTATCAGCTGCTGTCCGGTGGTTTGCTCTTAGGTGCCATCTTTATGGCAACGGACTATACCACCTCTCCCGTAACCAAGAACGGTCAGATCGCCTACGGCATCGGCTGCGGTGTACTGACCATTCTGTTAAGGTACTTCGGCTCCTATGTTGAAGGAGTCAGCTTCGCCATTCTGATCATGAACTGCTGCATCGGCTTCTTCGACAAGCTGGGCAGACCCAAGCGCTTCGGCGCAAGGAAGGGCGGTGGTAAGAAGTGAAGTACATCCTGAAATTAACCGTCATTCTTCTTGCCATCACTGTGGTTGTAGCAGGGCTCCTGGGCTTGGTCAACCACCTGACCGCAGAACGGATCGCAGATAACACTGCAAAGAAAGCCAACGAAGCCATGCAGACCGTCCTTCCCTCCCCCTCCTATGAGAAGCTGGAGGTCAGCAAGGAGGGCATTACTGAGGCTTATCAAGCAGAAGGCGGCTTCGTAGTCCGCTTGAACGCCAACGGTTTCGGCGGTGCCATTGACCTGATGGTAGGCGTGAGCACAGACGGAACAGTCACAGGTGTTTCCGTGATCTCCCATGCAGAAACCGCCTCCTTAGGTGCGGAGTGCACCCGTGAGGACTGGCGCAGCCAATTCACAGGCACCCAAGGCAACCTGAAGGTCAGCAAGGACGGAGGCAGCATCGATGCTCTCACCGGTGCCACCGTAACCTCCCGTGCTGTAACGGAGGCTGTAAACCGTGCTGTGGAATTCGTAAAGGAGGTGCAGCCGTGAATTTTAAGAATCGCTTAAAAGACGGGCTGCTGACCAACAATCCGGTCCTGGGGCAGCTTTTAGGACTCTGCTCCACCATGGCCATTACCACAACTCTGTTCAATGGTCTGGGTATGGGTCTGTCCGTGACTCTGATCCTGATCTGCTCTAACATGGTTATTTCCCTGCTGCGGAAGGTCATTCCGGAGAAGATCCGCATTGCAGCCTACATTGTGATCATTGCAGGCTTCGTGACCATGGTAGATCTGATCCTGAAGGCGTATCTGCCTGCCCTGTCCGAGAGTCTGGGTGTGTTCATTCCCCTGATCGTGGTCAACTGCATCATTCTGGGCAGAGCAGAAGCCTTTGCCTCCAAGAATGGTGTCCTTGCCTCTGCCGTAGACGGTTTCACACAGGGCATCGGCTACACTGCCGCCTTAGTGGTCATGTGTGTGATCCGTGAATTCTTAGGAAGCGGTACCTTCGGCAAGGGTGTCTTCGGTGCAGACGGCATCCGTCTTCTGGATGCACAGTACCCTGCTCTGCTGGTGATCCTGCCTGTAGGCGGCTTCCTGACTCTGGGCTGTCTCATTGCCTTCTCCCAGTGGCTCAATGACCGCATGAAAGAAAAGGAGGGAAAGAAATGAATCTGTTCCTCTCCCTGTTTTCCATTTCCCTCAGCGCCATATTGGCAGAGAACTTTATTCTGGTAAAATTCCTTGGCATTTGTCCCTTCATGGGCGTGTCCAAGAAGTCCGATACCGCCATTGGTATGGGCGTGGCAGTTACCTTCGTTATGGGGCTTGCCTCCGCTGCTACCTGGGCTGTGGATCACTATCTCTTAGCCCCCCTTGAGCTGGGCTATATGCAGACCGTGGTCTTCATTCTGGTCATTGCCGCACTGGTGCAGCTGGTGGAAATGTTCCTGCAGAAGGCCATGCCTGCTCTGTATCAGGCACTGGGCATCTATCTTCCCCTGATCACCACCAACTGTGCGGTTTTAGGCGTGGCTCTGCTGAACATCCAGAACGGCTACAGCTTCATCGAGTCCGTGGTCTACGGTGTGATGGGCGGTGTGGGCTTCACCCTCGCCATCGTCCTGTTCTCCTCTGTACGGGAGCGGCTGGAGGATTGCGATTGTCCCAAGTGCTTCAAGGGCTTCCCCATCGCCCTGATCGCAGCCGGTCTGCTTGCCCTGTCCTTCATGGGCTTCTCCGGCTTCAAGGTTTTCTAAGGAGGTGCAGCTATGAACAACATTCTTTCTGCCGTGCTGGTGCTGGGTATTATGGGCGCTGTGTTCGGTGCGGTTCTTGCCATTGCCTCCAAGGTCTTCGCCGTGAAGGTAGATGAGCGGCTGCCCCTGCTGAAGGAGGCGCTCCCCGGCGCCAACTGCGGCGGCTGCGGCTATGCAGGCTGTCAGGCTTACGCCCAGGCTGTGTTAGAGGGCAAGGCAGAGATCGGTCTGTGTGCCGCCGGCGGCGCAGAAGCCTCCCAAAAAATGGCACAGATCATGGGAGTAGAGGCAGAAGCCTTCGAACGGAAGGTTGCCATGGTCAAATGCCGTGGTCACAACCACAGCTTCAAGGGCGAATACGAAGGCATTCCCGACTGCCGCTCTGCCATGTTCGTTACGGGCGACGGTCCCTCTGCCTGTCCCAACGGCTGCTTAGGCTTCGGCACCTGTGTCAGTGTGTGTAAATTTGATGCCATTCATATTGAGAAGGGTGTTGCCCGAGTGGATGCCGACAAGTGCACCGGCTGCATGCAATGCGTAGAGGCCTGTCCCCGTAAGGTCATCGTCCCTGTTACCTACAATACGGATATCGTCATCGCCTGCTCCAATCTGGCACGAGGAGCCTACACCCGTCAGGTCTGTGATGTTGGCTGCGTGGGCTGCCACCTGTGCGAGAAGCAGTGCGAATACGATGCCATTCATGTGCTGAACAATTTAGCTGTCATCGACTACAGCAAGTGTGTATCCTGCGGACGCTGCGCAGCAGTTTGTCCCCGTCGATTGATTTCCGATTTCAACCTGAGAACCGACATGGATGCTGCCCCCCTGTAAGAGAAACAAGAGTTCAAACAAAGGAGCTGACTCCCATGTCCCAAGGACATTGGAGTCGGCTCCTTTTCCGATTTCCATTGATAAACAAGCCTATGGAGGTGCTTATGAAACGACGAATCCTTGCGATCATCCTATCCATCTGCACACTGCTGTGCTGCTGTCCCCTCCCTGCCCTCGGAGCTGATGCCACAGTATACGACACCACCGGTGGCTCCATCCGCAACAGCGATGTGGAGGCATGTGAGGGGAATTGGTTCTACTTTGTAGACAGCGAAAAGGAATCCTTCCTTTACCGTCGAACCCTGAATCTCAGTAAGGAAGAATACCTGACGGATTTCCCCGTGGATCAGATCATAGCTCGTGGAACTCAGCTCTATCTGTCCGCAGGCAGCTGCTTAAAGCTGTATAACCTCAGCACCAAGGAGCAGGAGGAGCTGCTGACAGTCACTGCAGAGATCCAACGCTTCGCCCTCAGCGGAAGCTCCCTGTACTACCTGACCGAGGGCAGCCTGTTCCACTACGACTTAGACAGTAAGGAGTGCAGCCCCCTTCCCCTGAGAGAGGACCTGAAGCAGTTCTGGTTGGAGGCTCCCGACACTCTGGCATTTATGACGGACGAGCAGACCACCTGCTACTTCGATCTGCTCAGCGGGGACATTCTCTCCGATCCCGTCTTTTATTCCGAAGAGCCCTTGGATCTCGGTGCACCCGGAGACAGCCTGAACCTAACGGCTCTGCGTGCCAAATTCCCCCACGGCAAGTATTGGAACCATATGCCCAATATGGGAACCGGACCCAAGTACAACAATCAGGACGGCTGGACGGAGGAGCCCTGCCCCACCCATCGGGGGTACTGCGGCACCTACATGCAGACCTGCAACGGCTTCGCCCCCACCGGAGGCACGGAGCTGTCCTGGCAGTGCATGGGCTATGCGGAGAAATGCGGCTTCGACATGACCGGCTACAATCCCCGTAGCAATGCCAACGGCTGGCAGACCTACTACAGCTCCTCTGCCCTGGACAACCTGAAGCCGGGAGATATTGTAAGATATCGCTATGACAGACACTCCATTTATGTCACAGCCGTGGTGGGTGACACGGTCACCTATACAGACTGCAACTCGGATGATCACTGCATGATCCGCTGGGATGCCACAGTCTCCAAGTCCACCCTGAAGACCAGCTTCACCCATGTCCGTTCCGCTCCCAAGGTCGCCCCAAGCCACGCAAATATCGGCGAGAGCTTCTACGCCTTCCTGCGCAAGGCAGATACACAGACTCACATCGAGGCTGCGGCAGACAGAAATGTGCAGCTTGCAGCAGGTGGAAATGACCCTCAGGATCCCAAGCAGATCTGGCACTTCGGTCGCCAGACCGATGGCTCCTATATCATCCGCAATGCTTACTCCGGTCTGTATCTGACGGCAGCACAGGGGGGATCCTCCTCCGGAACCAACATTCAGGTCTCCGAGGGAACAGGAGCACAGGCACAGCGCTGGTTCCTCCATTCCAAGAGTGCAGGCTATACCCTTTCCCCTGCCCACGATACAAGCCTCGTTATGGATGTAGAGGGCAACAGTAATGAACCCAACACCAATGTGCAGCTTTATGAGCCCAATGACACAGGGGCACAGGTCTTCTCCGTTTATGACCTGCTTCGGGATGGGGTCAGCTACAGCAAGCCCGACCACCCCGAAGCTCCTCAGATCAGCTCCATTGAGTATTCGGACGGGGACACCGTGAAGATCAGCTGGACTGCATCCCCTATCATTGGGAATTACGATATACGGCAGTATGAGCTGCAGATCTTTATGGGCGCAGCCACCGAGGGCTCCCCCTATGCCTCCGCAACAGCCCTGACAGAGCCCTCCTACACAGTAGAGCTGCCAAAGGGGATCTACACCTTCCTCCTGACAGCTGTCAACACCAGATACCCGGATTGGTATACCACTGCCCAAGCTTACACCACCACCGTCGACCCCTGTAAGGAAGGACACGCCATGTCCTACAGGGTATCAAAGGAACCCTCCCCCATGGCAGAAGGTGTCCTCGCAGGCAATTGCTCCCGTTGCCACAAGGAGAGCCTGATTCCCCTGCCTAAGCTGAATACGGTAGACTATAGCTACCAAATCCTTCAGGCTCCCAGCTGCACCGAAGAGGGCAAGGGACTCTACACATGGAAGAATACCACCTATGGCAGCTTCTCCTTTGAAGTGATCCTTCCTGAAACCTCTCACAATTACACCGTCACCGTAGTCAAAGCCACCTGCACGCAGCAGGGCTACACCACCTATGCCTGTAGAGGCTGCGGCGAAGGCTATACAGACAACTATGTAGACCCTCTGGGTCATGCCTTTGACTACAAGGTGTGGAAGGTACCCACCGAAACCGAGGAAGGCACCTTAGAGGGCATCTGCAGTCGCTGTAAGGAATCCGGCAGCCTGCGCCTTCCCCTTCTGGATCAAGAGAATTACATCTGCACCGTACTCAGAGCTCCAAGCTGCACCGAAGCCGGTCTGGGGGCCTATACATGGAAGGTCACAGAGCACGGAACCTTCTCCTTCGAGGCAGAGCTTCCCCCCTTAGGGCACGACTTCATCTACACCGTCAGCACCCAGCCCACCAAGACGGACACCGGTCTCATAAGCGGAAGCTGTAGGCAGTGTGCTGAGGAG
>JAGBGB010000274.1 GCA_017936205.1 Oscillospiraceae bacterium | reverse complement strand
CGTCTGCTGCTTCGATTGCGCCGATAAGGCCACGGGTCTCGATCATACCAAGTGCTAACTTCATGTGATTAAACTCCTTTCAATTATAAAGACAACTTAAATTACGAACAATTAACCGATGGTGGGCAGAATGCCTTCCACATCGCTGTGGGGAGAGGGGATGACATGGCAGCCGTACAGCTCGCCAACACGCTTTGCAGCAGTGGCCCCTGCATCAACAGCAGCCTTCACAGCGCCAACATCGCCGCGAACCATGACGGTGACCAGACCGGAGCCGATCTGCTGCTTGCCAATGAAGTGAACGTTTGCAGCCTTGACCATTGCGTCTGCTGCTTCGATTGCGCCTATGAGGCCACGGGTTTCGATCATGCCTAATGCTTCTCTCATTTGAAAATCCTCCAATAATATAGTTTGATATGTTTATTTTTTAATTAATACAACGAGTTGATGATATCAGGATGGGGAGAGGGGATCACTACGCTCTCAGAGAG
This sequence comes from Oscillospiraceae bacterium, assembly GCA_017936205.1. Lineage (GTDB taxonomy): Bacteria > Bacillota > Clostridia > Oscillospirales > Oscillospiraceae > JAZOXB01. Next base: position 7,339 of record JAGBGB010000274.1, on the reverse strand, counting down.
CATTCCCTTTGCCTCGGGGAGAGCCTCTCCTGCGGCAACGGCTGCACGGACAGCAGCCACCTCACCGGTCAGGGTGATGAAGGACTTGCCACCCAAGCCTCTGCCCAGACGCACATCAATGAGATCTACATCCGCAGCCTTTACCGCTGCATCTGCTACGATCACGGCGGCACAGAGGCTGAATGCCTCCATAACACCTACAGATGTGACCTGTCCGATATCGTTACAGGCATTGATCGCCTTGGGGACCTGCTCATGGACGGAGGAGATCACAATGCTGTCGACCAGTCTCTGACCGGCAACTGCGCAGCCTGCTTCCACGCTCTCCTTCACAGCGGCAACCTCGCCGGTAACAAGGACGATAAATTTACCTGCGCATACAGGCTGCGCGGTGATCAGCTCCACCGTGGCAGCCTTCAGCATGGCATCCCCTGCGTTAATACCAACGGGAATGCTGTTTGTTTCGATCATGCCAAGTGCATTCATTTCGTCGTCCTCCTGATTTCAATATAATCGCTGCTGATCTCCGTAACCGTGCCGGAAATGCTTGCGTGCATCTTTACACCCAGCTTGCCCTCGGCAATGTCTGCAATGAGCTGGTTCTTACGAACCTTGTCCCCTACCTGAACCTTGGGAACAGAGGGAGCGCCTACACCCATACGCAGGGCGATACGGACACAGTCTGTGGTCAGTGCCTTGTCTACCAGAGGAGCAGGCACATCGTATTTCTTCAGTCCCAGTCGGGCAATGAGCCGAGATACGGGAACCTTCATGTTCTCCAAGCCGCCGTCTACAGGGCCGAAGACCTCCTTCCGGGCACGGATGCCCTTGGAAGCAATGGCGGACTTCAGGGTCTGCATGACCTGAGAGGGCTTGAGCCCGAAGTTACAGGCATAATAGGTACACAGACCACAGTTGCAGCAGGAGAAAATGCCGTTCATGTCCCCCATGAGATCCACACCGTTGGCAAGGGAACGCATGGCCTTGTGGGGCTGTACGTTCAGGCCGAGGGCATTTCTGGGACACATCTGGGTGCACATGGAGCACTGGCAGCAGACAGCCATCATCTTCTTGAGATTGATGGTGGTAGACTTCTGCTCATAAACGGGATGACCCTTGGGAATGGCAAGCAAGCCACCTGTGGTTTTAGTCACAGGAATATCCAAGGTATCCACTACACGACCCATGCAGGGGCCGCCAATGATATAATCGCAATCCGTGGTGGTTCCGCCGGCTGCTTCCAGCACTTCCTTCAGGGAAATGCCCACAGGCACACGGACAGTCACAGGATTCTTAACCGCACCGCCTACGGTCACATACTTCTCAATGACCTTCTTGCCCTCCATGGCATTGGCGATGTTTACGAGGGTGCTGACATTACAGACTACGCAGCCTACATCCAGAGGAAGGCCTCCCGTAGGAACCACTCTTCCTGTCACATCGTAGACGATCTGCTGTTCGTCCCCTGCGGGATAGTAGCCATCTAAGAGATGGAGCTGCACATCCTCGGCATCCTTCAGAACAGCCTTCAGGGCGTGGACTGCATCGTGGTAATGCTCTTTCAAACAGATCACGGCGTATTTGGCTCCCGTGTGCTCCTTCACAGCACGGATGCCCTTGACCACATCTGCTGCATAGACCTGCATGACCTGCTGATCCACTCGCAGAAGGGGCTCACACTCGGCACCGTTTGCAAGGACATATTCTGCCTTGCAGTTGATCTTTACATGGGTAGGAAAGCCTGCACCGCCTGCACCGAGTATACCGGCATCACAGACTACCTTCGTCAGCTCCATAGGCTTAAATAATGCGGAAGTCGCCCTTAAGCACGCAGCGTCTTGCGCGGGTAAAGGACTTCGCACTGGTCAGACCCTCACCGGTGGGAGTTGCAATGGTCAGGGTGGTGTAGCCCTCTCCTCCGAAGCCCAGTCCGGAATAGGAGGGAGCGTTCTTGACGAAGATGGTGGTATTCATGCGGCGAGCCGCACGGGACATATTGTGAACATTGGTAGAGTGGATCATAGCAGAGTGCTGGCAGCCATGCTCTGCACGGAAGGCCTCGGAAAGAGCTTCCTCAAAGTTGGCTACACGAACCATACCCAGAACGGGCATGAGCATTTCCACCTCTACGAAGGGATGGTAGCGGTCTACATCCGCAATGATCAGGACGGGCTCGCCGGTATAGGCAACACCGCTTTCCCGGAGGATGTAGGTAGCATCGTGACCGACGAACTTACGGTTGATCACATACTTGCCATCCTTCTGCACCAGAACGGTGCGTACGATCTTGTCGATATCCTCGCCGTAAACACGGAAGGCACCGTGCTGCTGCATGGTGTTCATGAGGGCATCGGCAATGGAGTTGACCATGAAGACTTCCTTCTCAGCAACACAGAGAACATTGTTGTCGAAGCTGGCGCCGTCTACAATGTGCTTCGCGGTCTGGGGGATATCTGCAGTCTCGTCAACGATCACGGGGGGATTGCCGGGACCTGCGGCAACGCACTTCTTGCCGGACTTCATGGCAACCTCGACCACAGCCTCGCCGCCGGTAACGGCAAGCATCTTAATGGCCTTATGGGTCATAATGACCTTGGAGGTGTCCATGGTGGGCTCCTTGGGAGCAGTGATCAAGCCGTTGGGGCCACCTGCTGCGATAATGGCGTTGTTCAGCAGCTCCATAGCTCTCTGAGAGGAACGCTTTGCAGCGGGGTGGGGGTTGTAAACCACAGCGTTACCGGCTGCGATCATGCTGATGGAGTTGTTAATAACCGTTGCGGTGGGGTTGGTGGAGGGGGTAATGGCTCCGATGACACCATAGGGTGCAGTCTCTACCAGAGTCAGTCCGTCGTCACCACTGAAGGCGGTGGGGTGCAGATCCTCGATACCGGGGGTCTTGTTGGCAGCCAGCAGGTTCTTTGCGATCTTGTGGTGAACCTTGCCGTAGCCGGTTTCCTCATGAGCCATAATGGAAAGCTCCTCGGCATGCTCTCTGGCAGTCTGACGCATAGCTTCGATAAGCCTGCCTCTCTCCTCCAGACTCATGTCCATAAGCTTCTGCTGGGCACGAATGGCTGTGTCGATGGCGTCATGGACATCATCAAACAGGCACTGCCCATTTGCTGCAGGGGCACAGCAGCCACCACCTAAGACGCTGCTGCGGGTCTGCTCGGCGATTTGTCGAATTTGTTCTTTTGTTAATGCCATACGCTAACCTCAACTTTCTTGGTTGAATTTTTCAAAAATACGGCGTCCGTTTACATCTACGGAGTCGATAATTGCTACAATAGACTGGTCAACGGGCTTGTTCTCCGTGACCGCAGTCTGACGGGAGGAGCTGCCGCCGACTAACATAACGACTTCTCCTTCACCGGCACCCACCGCATCAATGGCAACGATGAGGCCGCCCTTTTCCTGCCAGGTTTCAATATCAATGGGCTTGACGATCAGCAGCTTCAGACCATGGAGCTTCTCAGCCTTGTTGGTGCTGACTACGGTGCCCTTCACTCTTCCTAAATTCATACGCATTCTCCTTCATATTTCACGATCACATCATGAACTGCCAGCGCATCTCTTGCCGCAGGGGTGATGATAGCCCCTGCGCGGCAACGGATGGTCTTATCAGGTCTCTCTGCCGCTGCCAGAACGTCTGCCTCTGTGACTAAGCTCTCTCCAATGAGCTGTGCCGCATCCCCTGTGTAATAGGGGCTGACGGTGACGCCCATTTCCTTGAGCGTATCCAGTGCAGAGCTGACCCCCTCCAGGAAGGTGTTCCGCTTAAAGCGTGGGGGCTCAAAGTCCAGATACAGCCGCACATCCTTCCGCCACAGCACACTGCGGATCATCAGGTAGGACAGGAAGTCCTGATCCCTGCCCTCTGCGATCTCCTGCAGCTGCTCCAACCGTGGTGCGATGAGGATGACGGTTTTCGCCTTGGTGATCTGCTCTAAGATCTGCGCCTGACTCATGGCAGAGGCATACAGGGCATGGGGCAGCTCGCAGTTTTCCCGGAAGCAGAGGGGAGTATAGCCCTCTCCGAACTGGGTCTTGAGCAGCTTCTTCAGCTCATCGGGGTAGGCGGTAGGAGCCGCAATGAGCACCAGAACCTCCTCCGGATGCTGCAGCTGCCGTTCCAGAGCTGCCACCCGCCGAACCACCTCGGCTACAATGGCTTCTATGAACTTGTGTAAAAGCTCCTGATTCATAATTTATCCTCTTACACAATAATAGTAATTAAAAGATGACCTCCATCATGGGGCTGCCTGCCATAGCGGCGGCGTTTGCCTCGTCCGTATCCAGATGGACTTCTAAATCGTGACCGTCTCCGGCACGAACAACTACATTCTCGAAGATCACGGATCGCTCTCCGCCGGAACGGAGGCTGACCACCTGACCGTCCTGCAGACCGTACAGAGCAGCCTGTGCCTTGGAGACATGCAGATGTCTTGCGGCAACGATGACACCCTCAGCAACCTCAGCAGTGCCTGCAGGGCCTACCAGCTTGCAGCCGGGGGTGCCGCTGATCTTGCCGGACATGCGGATGGGAGCCTTGATGCCCAGCTTGAAGCTGTCTGTAATGGCGATCTCGATCTGGGTATCCTTCCGCTCGGGGCCCAGAACACGAACCTTCTCTAACTCTCCACGGGGGCCTACTACCGTCAGCTGCTCCTTACAGGCATACTGACCGGGCTGCACCAGATCCTTAAACTTCTGCAGCTGATATCCGGGTCCGAAAAGCTTCTCTACATCCTTACGGCACAGGTGGATGTGTCTTGCAGAGGAGGCAACGGGAACGAATAGCTTCCCCTCCTTGCGGAACACAGACTCTGCAACAGAGAGCTGAACCTGTCGTTGAACCTTTGCTTTATCCATTCTCGTTCACCTTCTTCATAAGTACGCCTTCATAATAGGTCTTGGCAATGATGATCTTCACGTCCTCTAAGGTAGGACGGACGGCGTTGGTTGCGGTTGCGGTGTCCTTCAGGGCATTCTCTGCAATGATATCAATGTCCTTCATATCGAACTTGGTCTCGCAGAGGGGAGGGATCTTCACATCCTTGATCAGGCGGCGGACGGCTTCAATGGCAACCTTGGAGGCTGCATCCACAGAAAGGTGATCCACCTTCTCGTCCATGGCTTGTGCGATCTCTGCCAATCTGCCCATGCAGTAGGGACGGTTGAATTCCAGAACTCTGGGTAGCATAATGGCATTGGCTAATCCGTGGGGGATGTTATAGTAGCCACCCAGCTGATGTGCAATGCCGTGTACCAGACCCAGACCTGCATTGGAGAATGCCAAGCCTGCCATGTACTCTGCCCAGCACATATCCGTACGGGCATCCATGTTGGAGCCGTCTCGGACAGCCTCACGGAGGGAGCCGGAGATCAGACGAATGGACTCCAATGCCAGTGCATCCGTATAGGGGGTATGGGTATTACAAATGTATGCCTCAATGGCATGGGTCAGGGCATCAATGCCCGTAGCCGCTGTGAGAGAGGGCGGCATACCAACCATAAGCATGGGGTCATTCAGCGCAAGGTGGGACAGACAGTTGGTATCTACCATGAGCATCTTGCTCTTGGCTTCCTCATCGGTAACCACATAGGCTCTGGTACATTCGGAGCCGGTGCCTGCAGTGGTGTTGACTGCAATAATGGGGGCACCGTGCTTCTTGGACTTATTCACGCCGTTGTAGTCCTGGATCTTGCCGCCGTTGGCAGAGAGGATACTGACTGCCTTGGCTACATCGATGGGACTACCGCCGCCGATGGCAATTACCGCACCGCAGCTCTGTTCCTTATAAAAGGCAAAGGCCTCATTGACGATCCGAACAGAGGGGTTGGGCTCCACACCATCGTAGATCACATAATTGATCTTGGCTTCGTCCAGAACTGCAGTGACCTTACCGGCAATGCCGGTCTTCATGAGTCCCTTATCCGTAACCACTAAAACACGATCTGCACTCAGTCGTTCCAGAAAGTGAGGGATCATGGTGATTCCGTCACGACCGATCAGGGTGTGACGAGGCTGATATAATTCAACAATTCCTTGATTTTTCATAGTCACAATCTCCGTATTTGATTCGCTCATTTTCGCTCATATTTATTTCATTCTATTCTGTCTCACATATCATCCCACAAAACAGGGGAAAAGTCAATAGCTTGAAAAAAACTCCCTGTAATTTCGTCATAATAAACAATTTGGTTACAAATATCTTGTCCACATTGTCAGGGATTTCAAAAGAGAAACACAGCATCGTTCCATACAAACGATGCTGTGCTTGAAAAAATCGCTCATTTTCGCTCATTCAACACTGACAAGGGTGCAAGGGATCCCCTTCTGCGCATAGTAGGCTGTGAAGTGTTGGGGCAGCTTCTTCGTAGAGATGATCCGACAGGTTTTATCCGGGGGGAAGACGGTGGCAAATGCCTTACGGTCGAACTTCCTGCTGTCTGCTAAAATGTACAGTCTGCGAGTCATGCGAGACAGCTGGGTATACAGAGGGATGCGAGCCTTATCCTGTACCATATAGCCCCGTTCCGGGTCGATGCCGTCCATGGTAATAAAGACCTTATCAAAATAATAATTCCGCAGGGTATGGCTAATGTCACTGTCCAGGGTTTCGATAAAATTCTTCCCTGTATGCACATCTCCACCCAGCAGAGTCAGGTGCACATTGGGATGCTCCACCAGCTCAAGAACCGCAGTGATGCTGGTGGTAACGACTGTCAGCCGCTCCACACCGCCCAATTGAGCTGCAAGCATATTACAGGTCTTCCCTGTGCCGATAAAAATAGATTCCCCGGAGGATACTACCTTAGCAGCTTCTCTTGCAATGGCATACTTCTCCCGATCCGTATCGTCCAGAATTTCCGTACCGCCGAAGAAGCTCTTTTCCTTCTTCGGTGCAAGGCGAAGGGCTCCGTGGCTCCGTTCTGCCAGCCCCTTCTCCTGCAGGGTGTCGAAGTCTCTCCGCATGGTAGCAACAGAAGCCCCTGTCAGCTCACAGGCCGTGGTAAGGGAAACGATCTCCTTCTGTGCCAAATACTCCAATAAGAGCTTCTCTCGTTCCGCATATGTCATAGGTCATCCTCCGTTCGCTCATTTTCGCTCACATTAACTGTACCACACAGCAGCCACCCTGTCAAGGGCTTTCTCACCCTAACTGCCAAATTCCGATTTGTCGCACCGTTTGATTTACCCCTTCGTAGGGGCGCGCATTGCGCGTCCGGTTCATGGCGTTACGCCATGAACACCAAAACCACCGAAAATGATGTATTTTCTCCAAAAAACGAAATATTTTTCACAACCACCAATTTTTGGTGGTTGTCGGACGCG
>JAGBGB010000273.1 GCA_017936205.1 Oscillospiraceae bacterium | reverse complement strand
GGCCACCGTCGATTTCCGGCTGGCTCATAAGCTCGGAGGCGTTCTTGTCGTTCATGGAGCCTCCGTAGAGGATGCGGATCTTCTCGGCAGCATCGCCGTAAACCTCACGGCTGGCACGGCGGATGGCACCGATGGTAGCATTGGCATCCTGAGCCGTAGCGGTCATGCCCGTACCGATTGCCCAAATGGGCTCGTAGGCAATGACCACATCCTCTAACTGCATACGGTTAATGCCGCAGAGGGCAGCCTTGGTCTGCAGGCATACCACCTCGTTGGTAATGCCCTTCTGCTTCTCGGCAAGGCTCTCACCCACACAGACAATGGGCTTTAAGCCGTTTGCAAGGCACTTGAGGGTCTTCTTGTTGACGGTATCGTCAGTTTCCCCAAAATACTGGCGGCGTTCGGAGTGTCCAAGGATGACATACTCCACCCCCAGCTCCTTCAGGCTGGCTATGTTGGCCTCACCTGTGAAGGCTCCCTTGTCCTCAAAGTGGACATTCTGCGCACCTAAACGGATGTCGCTTCCCTTCAGGATGGGACCGGCAGCAAAAAGGCTGACGGTCATGGGGCAAACGACCACTTCTGCCTTGTTGCGGATCTGGATCTTCTTTAACTCAGTGAGCAGGGCAACGGTTTCTGCAGGGGTCTTGTTCATCTTCCAGTTGCCTGCGATCATCGGTCTTCTCATAGTCAGATACCTATGGAGAGGATCAATAGAGGGTCTTGCGGATCTCTACATTGCCGCTGGGGCACTTGTTCTTGCAGTTGCCGCAGTTGATGCACTTGTGTTCGTCGTTCTTCACGCCTGCAACGATCTTGCCGGTGGAGGAAGCGCCGATACGGCTTGCACCTGCGTTGATCATAGCAACAGCATCGTCATAGGTACGGACGCCGCCGGAGGCCTTAACACCCATCTCGGGACCAACGGTCTCACGCATGAGGCGGATGTCTTCTACAGTTGCGCCGCCGGTGGAGTAGCCGGTAGAGGTCTTAACAAAGTGTGCACCTGCGATCTTGGCAACGGTACAAGCCTTGACCTTCTCTTCGTCGGTCAGCAGGCAAGCCTCGATGATGACCTTAACGGTAGCTCTGCCCTTAACAGCATTCACAACGCCCTCGATGTCACGCTTGACCAGCATCCAGTCCCCGGACTTGATGGCGCCAACATTGATGACCATGTCGATTTCCTTTGCACCCTTGGTAGCAGCATCAGCAGCCTCGAAAGCCTTGGTCTCGGGAGTGCAGGTGCCGAAGGGGAATGCAATTACGCAGCAGGGAGTCACGCCGCTGCCTTCCAGCTGCTGAGCAACATACTGGATGTAGGAGGGATTGACACAGACGCTGGCACAGTGATACTTCTTAGCCTCGTCGCAGATCTTGCGAATATCGGAAACAGATGCTTCGGGCTTCAGGAAGGTGTGGTCGATATACTTTGCCATATCGGCGGGGTTCTGGCCGCCGTTGGAAGCGGGAACCTGCTGGCCGTACTTGGAGCAGATCTCCTCGGTTACTTGTCTGATGATTTCATTAATATCCATTCAGGATTCCATCCTTTCGTATTTTTGTTAAGCCTTGCGAGCTTCTTCGGCGATCTTTGCCGTGGCGGTCAGACCCAGTCTGCTTGCACCGGCAGCCATAAGCTGCTCTGCCTGTGCAAGGGTCTTAATGCCGCCGTCGATCTTAATGCCTACATTGCGACCCAGAATTTCGTGTGCCAGCTTCACATCCTCAACACGAGCACCGTGTCCGCTGAGCATATTCTGAATCTTTACATAGTCTACACCGCTGCCCCGGAGCATGGTCAGGACAGCCCGCTTTTCTTCGGGGGTGTAGATGCTGTGCTCGAACACAGCCTTGATCTTTGCCTTGCCGGCTGCCATGCGAACGATCTCTTCCAGCTCACGCTGGGCGACATCCAATCTGCCGGACTTAATGGCAAGGACATTCAGTGCAACGTCAATTTCCGTGGCACCGTTTGCCATGCACTCCCGCAGCTCTGCCAGCTTGGCAGCCTGAGACATACAGCCGTGGGGGAAGCCAATGGCAGTTCCCACTGCTACAGGGCTGCCCAGCAGCTCCTCACGGGCTACAGGCACATAGTAGGGAGCCACACAGACCGCTGCAACGGAATACTTCCGTGCTACGGCACATTCTGTGCGGATCTTGCTCTCTGTTGTATCGGGGTTCAGGAGAGAATGCTCCAGGTGGGACACCACATCCATACCGGTGCACAGTCCTGCATAGGGAGCAGGAGAGGCTTCCATGTGGAAGTAGGCAAGGACCTGGCGTTCTACTTCTTTTCTGATTGCTTCAATATCCATATCAGTGATACTCCCTTGTTTCGCCATCTATGGTCAAATGATCAATCACACCGCAGATGGTCAGATCTGCAATGACCTTGCGGCCCAGGAACATACCTGCTGCGCCGCCGTCTACATTGACCAGCACCGTATCTCCGATGCCTGCGTCTGCCACATCAAAGCAAATGGCGTGATTCCCGGTCAGGTTCCCATCCTCGTCGATATAATCCACGATCATGAGCTTCTGTCCGGCAAAGCCCTCGTCCTTAATGGTGGAGACGACATTTCCGATGACTCTTGCCAGTCTCATCCCAGCTTAGGCAGAATGCCCTCAACATCCTCGTGGGGAGAAGGAATGACATGGCAGCCGTACAGCTCGCCAACACGCTTTGCAGCAGTAGCGCCTGCATCCACAGCAGCCTTTACAGCGCCAACATCGCCACGAACCATGACGGTGACCAGACCGGAGCCGATCTGCTCCTTGCCGATCAGGTGAACATTTGCAGCCTTGACCATTGCGTCTGCTGCTTCCACTGCGCCGATGAGGCCGCGGGTCTCGATCATACCAAGTGCTAACTTCATTTTATTATCCTCCAATTATTCAGTCAATCTAATGTTATAAGAATCAATAAATCCGACAATGGCGGCATCGGCGGCAGTCCGTTTGGTACGGAATACACGGCCTGCCTCCTTAGAGCCGATCAGATAGACAAAGTCGCCTCTGCCTGCTTGTCTGGTGGAGTCCGCCGCCACGATCATTTTGGTTTTTTTGCCTTTCTCTATGAGCTGCACCACAAGGAGGGGAATGTTATCCAGCCCGGACTCCTTCACGGTAGCAACTACACAGCCGACGACTTCTCCAATGTACATGGCTTAGCCGATGGTGGGGAGAATGCCCTCAACATCCTCGTGGGGAGAGGGAATGACATGGCAGCCGTACAGCTCGCCGACACGCTTTGCAGCAGTTGCCCCTGCGTCAACAGCAGCCTTCACAGCGCCAACATCGCCGCGAACCATAACGGTGACCAGACCGGAGCCGATCTGCTGCTTGCCGATGAGATGAACGTCGGCAGCCTTGACCATGGCGTCAGCGGCTTCGATGGAGCCAATGAGGCCGCGGGTCTCGATCATACCAAGTGCTAACTTCATAGATGTATCCTCCAAAGTGAGTAATGTAGGGCGGGGTCATGACCCCGCCGCGCCCCGCAGGGGCGGCCTGCACCAAAGGTGCAGGGGGTGAATGACGAATGGTGAATGACTGAGGTGTGCGCTCCGCGCACGGAATTTGGATTTTGGGCCGTTGTGCCCGTAGGGACAGGCTGAAGCCTGTCCGCGTGCGGGCACTACCCTGCTGTGTCATTCTGAGCGGAGCAGCGAATGCTGCGGAGTCGAAGAATCTTAGCGAGGGTACGTCATGCGCAATTTATCGTTCGCCCCGCTAAGATCCTTCGAGTCGCTTCGCTCCCTCAGGATGACAAGTACGGGGGCGGCGGGCTCATG
>JAGBGB010000272.1 GCA_017936205.1 Oscillospiraceae bacterium | reverse complement strand
TTTAGTTGCTGTCGTTGGTTGAGACTATATTTTGTATCTACCTTACTAAAGGTGATAGCCTAAATCGGAATTTGACAAAGAACCGAGCTTGGGTGTGGTGCAAGATAGCTTTTTTGTATTGACAAGACCTTGAAGAAAATGGTATAGTCTATTTATGAAAACATCTCAAAAGGAGGCCATTCCCATGCTTAAACGACTTACCGCACTGTCACTGCTATTGGCACTGCTATTGGGGCTGCTGCCCGCTGCTGCACTGCCTCAGGCTGCGGCAGCAGAAGCCCCCACCATGGCAAGCACTGCAGGCTCTATCAGTGCCTCTGCCGCTACCATTACGTCCCTGTTTGAAGCAAGATCTCAAGGGGTCCATCCCAGAATCTTCGCAAATGATAACGACTTTGCACGGATCCGCAAGCAGGTACAGACAGATCCCTATTCTAAGATGACCTATGCCCGGATCTATAACTTCTGTCTTACTCTTCTGGAAGAGCCTGTTCTGATCTATGAGATCCCCGACGGGAAACGGATGCTCAGCGTGTCCAACAATGCCACAAAGCGGATCACCTGGCTGGCCATGACCTATCAGATCAGCGGCGAACGACGCTTTGCGGAAAGAGCCGTGGAGGAAATGATCAATGTCTGCTCCTTCAAGGATTGGAATTCCTCTCACTACTTAGATACGGCACAGATGAGCTTCGGTGTAGGCGTCGGATATGACTGGCTGTATCACTATATGACTGCTTCCCAGAGAAAAACTGTTCTGAACGGTCTGTATAAGAATGGCATTGCCACCCAAAGCCCGCCCCCCGATTGCATGACCATGGTCAATAACTGGAACCCTTGGTGCAACGGCGGCATGACAGTGGGTGCAGCAGCCATTTTCGAGAGCTATCCTTCGGAATGTGCTGCTATCATATCCAACGCCGTTAAGAATGTACAGCTCTCCTTGACCTTCCAGCCCTCCGGGGCCTATCCTGAGGGTGCCGGCTACGCATCCGTAGGACTTGCCTTTACCGTCTACTTGATCGACACGCTGAATACGGTACTTGGCACAGACTTCGGTCTGTCCGAGGTAGAGGGTATGAAGGAAAGCGGCCGCTACTTCATGGCAACCAACGGCTATCTGTATAATTTTAATTTCGGTGACGGCGGCACCACCTTCCGCAACACTGCGGCTATGCACTGGTATGCAAACCGTTACAATATGCCCGAGCTGTCCCTGTATCAGCGAGAGCACCAGAGCACAACAGATCGCAGTGACGAATTTCTGGCACTGCTATGGTATTCTCCTGAGCTGGTGGAGGGTGTCTCCAACGAGGATCAACAGTTAGACTATTTCTTGAAGAGCGATATATACGAATCCGTTGCTTCCTTCCGCAGCTTCCCCGGAGACGAGGCACAGATCTACGCTGCCATAAAATCCGGCAGCAATCAGACCGGTCACACAGATATGGATATCGGCACCTTCGTTATGGAGGCTTTAGGCGAATACTGGTTCGTGGAGATGGGTAAGGATGACTACAATCTGCCCGGCTATATGTCCAAAACGAACCCAAGCAGCCAGCGCTGGACCTACTACCGCAAGCGTGCAGAGGGGCAGAACACCATTGTGATCAATCCTGATTCCTACGGCGGTCAGGATGCGGATGCCACCTGCCAGATTACAGACTACCAGAGCACCTACGATGGCGGCTATGCCATTGTGAATATGAAGAATGCCTATGATGGCTCCGGGGCTACCGGGGCTCGCCGATCCCTGGCCCTCTTCGATAACCGCACCCGTGTACGGCTGAGAGACGAGATCAACTGCTCCTCTGCCTCTACCATTTACTGGTTTGCTCACACCCAGGCGAATATCAGCATTTCCTCCGACGGAAAAACCGCCACCCTGACCCAGAACGGCAAGACCCTTCTGGCACAGATCGCCTCCCCCGACAACGCAAAATTCACCCAAATGAACGCCAAGCCCCTGTCCTCCTCTCCCAATCCCAGCGGACAGAATGCCAACGAGGGCTATCGGAAGCTGGTCATTAAGCTGACCAAGACCTCCTCCGCCTCCATTACCGTCTTCTTCACCCCCGTTCTGTCTGACGGGAATACCGAGCATCCCCTCCCCACATGGGGTATCAGCAATACAGGCAAGCTCCTGAACCAGTACGATCCTGCCACCACCCTGACTGCCAATGCAGATGGGGTATATGAGATCTACACCACCGACCAGCTCTGCCTCCTGTCCCAAATGGTAGCAGATGGGGAGACCTTCTCCGGGAAAACCGTGAAGCTCATGCAGGATATTGATATGAAGGGCAGAACCTTCACACCCATTGGCAACAATGCCGACGGTACCGCCTTCAAGGGCACCTTTGACGGAGGCGGTCATGTGGTCAAAAACCTGCTGATCAACAAGCCGGATGTAGACGGTGTAGCCTTCTTCGGCAAGGCCTCCGGTGCAACCATCCGGAACTTCGGCATTGCCGGCGGCATGGTATTCGGCAACAAGGCATCTGCAGGCTTAGTAGGCTACGGAAGCTCCGTCACCATAGAGAACTGCTTCAACCGTGCAAATGTCATCGGCGCAAACAGCCACTGCGGCGGTCTGACAGGTCAGATCGGCGGTACCACCGTCATTCGCAATTGCTACAATAATGCCTATGTGAAAACCTCCGGCAGCGTAGCCGGCGGCATCATCGGCTATATTTCCAGCTCCTCCACCGTAACGGTAGAGAACTGCTACCATGTAGGCAATTTAACAGACAGCGCAGGCAGATTGGGCATGATCGGCTACTACGGCACCGGAAGCTCCAACACCGTCAACAAGGTCACTGTGAAAAATTGCCGTTCAACTACCGCCATGAAGTCCGCAGATGTGGCTGACAACAGCACTCTGGAAAGCTATTCCGGAAACAGCAAGATCAGCAAGGCACAGATGGTTTCTGCCGCAGTGGCATTAGGCAGCAGCTTTATCTACGACTGCGAGTGGGAGAATGACGGCTATCCCGTCTTAGCACGGCAGTGTGACACCACCCTTCCCGAGGATCTGATCCTCAACACCCCTGCCCAGCTCCGTCTGTTTGCCTACTACGTCAACAGCGGCAAGGATTCTTTCACAGGAAAGACCGTCCGTTTAGGGAAGGACATTGACCTGGATTCCAGAGAATGGACGCCCATCGGCGGCAACAACACCACTGACGCAAGCGGAAAGGCATTCCAGGGTACCTTTGACGGCCAGGGCTATAGCATTTCCAACCTTCGGGTTTCTGCCAACTACTATTATGTAGGCTTCTTCGGCAACAGCAAGGGAACCATCCGCAATTTAGGCATCCAGAGCGGCAGCGTCAAGGGTGCAAATAAAGCCGCAGGTCTGGCAGGTCACGCCACAGGCACTATCTCTAACTGCTACAGCCGAGCAACTGTCAGCTCCGCCGGTTATGCAGGGGGTCTGGTGGGCATGGGCTCCAAAACTGTGATCGAGGATTCCTATGCACAGGCAACGGTCAGCTCCTCCGGCAGTGCCGGCGGCTTGATCGCCTACTTTGCAAGCAGCACCACTGAGGCAAGGATCACCAACTGCTATGCGGCCTGCAACGTTTCCGGCAAGTACGCAGGAAGCCTGGTCTGCAGCGTGAACTCTGCTGTCACAGATCTGGTCATTACAAATTCCTATGCTCTCAACAGCCAGTCTCTGGTTTATTCCACCACAGGCTATACTCTGAAGAACAGCTCTGTCCAATCTGCTGCCAACTTGAAGGCAAAAACAGCTACCTTGGGTGCTGCCTTCGAAGCAGATGACTATATCGCCAAAAACGATGGCTATCCCGTTCTGTCCGTCTTCACATACAAGAGCGAGAATATGTACAGCCTACAGCCCAACAACTCCGGCATCTATGAGATCCACAACGCACAGGAGCTGCGTGCTCTTGCTTACATGGTCAACAAGTTAGGGGACAACTTCTCCGGAAAGACTGTACAGCTTTGCGCAGACATCGATTTAGAAAATGAAGAGTGGATCCCCATTGGGGGCAATTCCGCCGTGAATGGCAGTTCTCCCCGTGCCTTCTCCGGCACCTTTAACGGAAGCGGTCATAAGATCCATAATCTGACCGTATCCCGTGGCAATTATTATGTAGGCTTCTTCGGCGATCTCAACGGTGCAACCATCCGTAGCCTCGGCATTGAAAGCGGCAGAGTCACCGGCATCAGCAAGGTAGGCGGCATTACAGGCACTACCCGCAGCAATGTACAGATCTCCGCCTGCTTCAACAAGGCAACCGTCTGTGGTGAATCCAGCGTAGGCGGTATTGTGGGCATGGTTGGTGGTACAAACTGTGTCATTGAAAGCTGCTACAATACCGCCAGTGTAGACGGTGGCAGCTCTGCAGCAGGTATCATCGGCTACCTGTCCAGCACTACAAACAACGTACTGATCCGCAACTGCTACAACAGCGGTATCGGCAGATACGGCATTGTAGAAACCTTTAATGAAACCGCCACAGGTACGATCATCAACTGCTACACCGTGGATCTCTTGGATCCCGTTGGCACATCCAATGCAGTGACCGTCAGCAGCACCACCAAGCTCAGCGCAGCAGATCTCCGCAACGGAGTCCAAATGCTGGGTGTCGCCTTCGCAGAGGACTACTTTACCCAGAACAGCCTGTATCCTGTTCTGTTCTGGGAAAACGAAGATCGCTCCGCCACTCTGCCCGAGGTCGATGGAGTCTATGAAGTAGGAACCGCTGACCAGCTCCATCTGGTATCCTATATGGTTCGCAAGGGAACGGACTTCAACGGCAAGACCATTGCGCTAACCGCAGACATTGATCTGGAAAACAAGCTCTGGCTGCCCATTGGGGGCACAGACGGCACCTCTACCTATCACTTTAAGGGCACCTTCGAGGGCAACGGCCACCTGATCCGTAATCTGAATGTGTGGGAGAAGGGCCTGAATTATATGGGTCTCTTCGGCTACGCAACCGGAGCAAGGATCCGCAATCTGGGCATTGAGAGCGGTGTTGTCATTGGCAATACCCGTGCTGCAGCCTTGGTTGCCCGTGCACAGGCAGGTACGGTGATCAGCAGCTGCTACAACAAGGCTCTGGTCTATGCAGATTCCTATACAGGGGCCTTCGCAGCCATCCTCAGCGGTGCAAACTGCATCATTGAAAACTGCTATAACACAGGCGAGATTTTCGCAAGAGCCAAGACCAGCTCTACCGGCGGTCTGGTAGGTTATCTGAACAGCGATGCTCAGAATGCCAAGCTGATCAACTGCTATAATGTAGGCAACTATTACGGCATCATCGGCTCCGTGCACGCATCCACTACCGGAGCTGTAATGGAGAACTGCTACAGTGTTGCCACGGTCCGCATGGTCAGAGTCACACAGGGTCTCAGCACCGTCAGCTCCACCCAGCTCGGCTCCGACGCCCTGAAGGGCTACGCCTCTATTCTGGGTGCAGCCTATACCACCGATACGCAGAACATCAACAAGGGCTATCCCATTCTGCTGTGGCAGCAGGAGGGCTACTGCTTCCATAAATATACCATCGTCTCCGATGGAGCACAAACGCACAGCATAATCTGCTCCCTCTGCGGAGAGAAAACCACCGAGGCCCACAGCTACACCAACGGCTTCTGTATCTGTGGCGATGCTGAAATCAAGGAACCCCAGTTAGACCAAGCTTTGAAGATCAACCATACTCTGAATCTGGCAAGTGATATTTCTGTGAACTTCGCCGTTTCCAAGACCCTGCTGGCTGACTTTGACCTGAGCACTGTTTATATGGAATGCACCATGGACATCTATAGTGGCAACAATAAGACCGGCAGCACCACCGTCAAACTGCTGCCTGTGGAGCAGGGCGCTTATTACTACTTCACGCTCACAGGTCTAACCGCTATCCAGATGAATGACCGTCTATCCTCCGTTCTCTACGGCAGCAAGAAGGGACAGCCCTACTACTCCCCCACGGACAGCTACAGCATTGCGGATTATGCCTACTCCCAGCTGAACAAGGACGGCAGCACAGCCGCCCTAAAGACCCTGTGTGCAGACCTGCTCCGCTACGGCTCCTATGCCCAGAGCTTCAAGGGCTACCGCACAAACGCTCTGGTAGATGCCTCCATGACTGCTGCACAGAAGGCTTGTCTGAGCAGCCTGAGCGCTGTGACCTTCGGCAGCACCAATGTGACCCTGAACGATCTGAGCAACCCCAAAATCACCTGGGCGGGCAAGGCTCTGAATCTGGAAAGCAAGGTTGCAGTGAAGTACATATTCAGCACTGCCAACTACACAGGAGATCTGAAGGATCTGAGCCTCCGTGTGACCTACACCGACCTAACCGGTAAGACCGTCACCGCCACAGTAACGGAGCTGGAAGCCTACAAGCCTGAGAACAGCCAATACGCCTTCTCCTTCGACGGTCTCTTAGCCGCCGAGCTGAGAACCGTTCTGTCTGCACAGGTCTACGCCGGCAACAGCCCCGTGTCCGTAACCATGCGTTACAGCCCCGACACCTACGGCAATAACAAAACCGGCACCTTAGGCACCCTCTGCAGAGCCCTCTTCGCCTACTCCGACAGTGCCAAAGCCTATTTCGTAGGCAAATAAACCCCATAAACTCCAAAGCCGCCGAGGAGCCCAA
>JAGBGB010000271.1 GCA_017936205.1 Oscillospiraceae bacterium | reverse complement strand
TGTAAAAATTTTTACCACAAAACTCGGCGTATTCCGAACATTTTGAAACCATATATCGTAAAATCTCCCGTTTTTTCGGAGTACGATTTTGAAAATCGGACTTTTTCAGCAGCCTCCGCGCAATGCGCGCCCCTACGAAGGAGTAAATCAAACTGTGCGATAAATCGGGATTTCCCATTTTCAATTTTCCATTCAAAAACAGCAGATCCCTTCCGGCTCCCGTTTAGGTGGGAGAGGAAGGGATCCGATCAAATCAGTATGTAAGCCCCTTGGGGTAGAAAAATCGAATTGCCTTAGGTGCGACCTCAAAGGTGGCATCCTTTGCCATAAGCAGCTCGCCATCCATGTTGATCTCGCTTTCTGCATCGCAGTGAATGGTCAAGGTCTTGCAGCGGAAGGGCGTGACCAGATCGCCCAGCTCCTTGTATTGACCTGCCTTGTATTTCTTGATCACCTTGGCAGCCTGAAGTCGGGTAACGGCCTTCACGACCAGTACATCCATCAACCCGTCATCGGGCTTCGCCTCGGGAACAGGATGGAAGCCACCGCCGTACCAGCTTGCATTGGCAATACAGATCATGGTCAGGTCTCCGTCAATGGTCTTCCCATCGATCTCAACTGCACAGTGGCGAGTCAAGCCCTTGACCACATGAACCCCTGTTGCCATGAGATAAGCACCGAAGCCGTTGATCAGGGGCAGCCGCTTAAATTTGCTGACAGATGTAGCGATACGAGCATCTACACCCATAGAGCTGATATTAATGGAATAGTGATTGCCGCAGCGAACCAGATCGAACTCAGCCACCTCTGCATCCAAGAGCCGTTCACAGCTGCGGAACGCCGTCGGATCGGAGAAAATGCGGATGAAGTCATTTCCGGTTCCGCAAGCAAAGTTGGTCACTGCTGCATTTTTGCAGTTTACGATCCCGTTGACCACCTCGTTCAGGGTTCCATCACCGCCGCAGGCATAGAGGCGAACCTCTTCTCCCGTTGCTGCAGCAGCCTGGGCGATCATGGTGCAGTCCCCGGGGCCCTTGGACACAAGGATCTCATAGGTCAGTCCCCGCTGCTCGCAAGCCTCACGGATCATTTGGGTAAACTCTCCGGTATGGTCGTATTTCCCCGCAGCCGGGTTAATAATGAAAATATGCTTCATGGCTGCGCCTCCTTAGTAATACATATATACATTGCACTGCAGTCTGCCGTTATAGAGCTTGCGCTTCTTGGTGGCAGCCTTGCCGAAGTAGTGCTCGAATTCTGCCTCGGATGAGATAATATACTTCTTCCAGCCATTTGCAAACTTCAGATGTCTGCCGAAGGCACGAACCAGCTGCTGTGCAGACCGCTGCTCCATCATACGCTCGCCATAGGGAGGATTGCAGACGATCACACCGCTGTCGCTGGGCAGAGACTGCTTGGTGGCATCTGCTTCACGGAAGTCAATATACTTGCTGACCCCTGCCTTCTTGGCATTGGCAATGGCAATGGAAAGGCTCTGAGGATCGATATCCGTCCCAAGGATCCGATATTCCCCACGGAACTCCTTATCCTTGGCTTCTGTCCTCACCTGCTGCCAGATCTCCTGAGGAACCGTGGACCACTTCTGTGCCCCGAATTCCCGATACAGACCGGGCGCACGATTCAGAGCCGCCAAAGCAGCCTCAATGACGATAGTACCGGAGCCGCAGAAGGGATCCCAGAAATAATCTCTGCCACGGTAGCGGGACAGGTTGACCAGTGCCGCTGCCATAGTCTCGTGCAGCGGAGCCTCATTCCCCACTGCTCGATAGCCCCGCTTATGGAGACTGGCTCCGGAGGTATCTAAGAATACCTCGCAGATATCCTTCATAATAGAGAAACGGAGCTGATAGGTCGCTCCCGTTTCCGGAAGCCAGCTCAAACCATATTTCGCTCCCAGACGATCTACAGCTGCCTTCTTGGCAATGGCTTGACAGTCAGGTACGCTGTGAAGCTGGGAATCCAGACTGTAGCCCTTCACGGGGAAGGCTCCATCCCTGGGAATAAAGCGTTCCAAAGCAATGGCCTTCACCCCCTGATACAGATCCTCGAAGGAGTGAACAGGAAAGCGCGCCAGCAGGATCATGACCCGTTCTCCCATGCGCAGGCAAATATTTGCCCTCGCCATTGCAGTAAAGTCCCCTTCAAAAAAGACACGACGGTCCTCTACACGGACCTGATCCATGCCCATACGACGCAATTCATCCCCCACTAAGCCCTCTAAACCGAAGAGACAGGGGACTGCCATAGTAAATTTTTCCATAATAGCCCTCTCATTGTTTTCTGTTCGGAGCTATTATACCGAATATCTGAGGAAAATGCAACGGAAAATCCTGTTTTTTGACAATTTTATCCCCATCGATGATTTTGCTTGACTTTTTTCGAAAAATGTGGCACACTATACTCAGAAAGGAATAAAGGAGGAAACATTATGGAAGCCTATATGCAATGGTTCTGGATCGCTGCCCTTGTACTCTTTGCCATCGCAGAAGCCGCTACCAGTGCCTTAGTATCCCTATGGTTCATTGGAGGATCTCTGGTTGCCTTCCTGCTGGCGATATTCGGACTGCCTGTTTGGCTGCAGATCTTCTGCTTCGTAGTCGTATCTCTGATCCTGCTGCTCCTGCTTCGTCCCTGGATGAACAAGCTGGTAAACACCCACAGAGTCGCCACCAATGCCGACAGTCTGATAGGAAAAGTGATTTTAGTCACAGAGGACATCGACAACCTCCGCAACTGCGGTGTTGTTCGGATCTCCGGTGTGGACTGGTCAGCTCGCAGCGTGGACGGAAAGCCCATCTCCAAGAACACTCCCGTTCGGATCGTCCGTGTAGAGAGTGCAAAGCTCTGCGTTGAACCTGCAGAGATTGTATAATACATAAATCAAGGAGGAAGAGAGTATGAATTTAATCTTCGCGGCAAACCCCGGTGTCACAGTCGTAGCCCTCATTGCGCTTCTGGTTGTGGTCATCATCATCCTGATGAAGAACATCATCATCGTCAAGCAGTCCAACGCCTATGTTATCGAAAAGTTAGGTGCTTTCTCTGATGTTTGGGGCGTAGGCATCCACTTCAAGATCCCCTTCCTGCAGCGCATTGCCAAGCGTGTCAGCCTGAAGGAGCAGGTTTTGGACTATCCCCCTCAGCCTGTGATTACCAAGGATAATGTTACCATGCAGATCGACACTGTTGTGTACTTCTCCATTACCGATCCCAAGCTGTATACCTACGGTGTAGAGCGTCCCATGCTGGCTATGGAGACCCTGACAGCTACGACCCTGCGTAACATCATCGGTGACTTGGAGTTGGACCAGACCCTGACCTCCCGTGATGTGATCAACACCAAGATGCGTTCCATTCTGGATGAGGCTACGGATCCCTGGGGCATTAAGGTCACCCGTGTGGAGCTGAAGAACATTCTGCCTCCTCAGGATATCCAGAGCTCCATGGAGAAGCAGATGAAGGCAGAGCGTGACCGCCGTCAGGCCATCCTGCAGGCAGAGGGTACCAAGCACTCTCAGATCCTGGTTGCAGAAGGCGAGAAGGAATCCGCCATTCTCCGTGCCGATGCTGAGAAGCAGGCTGCCATCCTCCGTGCAGAGGGCCAGGCAGAAGCCATCCTTGCTGTGCAGAAGGCAACCGCCGAGGCAATGCGTCTGCTGAACGATGCTTGCCCCAATGATCAGGTCATTAAGCTGAAGGCTCTGGAAGCCATGCAGAAGATCGCCGACGGTCAGGCTACCAAGATCATTATCCCCTCCGAGATCCAAGGTCTTGCAGGTCTTGCAACCGGACTGGTAGAGTCTGTTAAGAAGTAAATCAAACCCATAAACGGGCTGCAGCCGTCCCACAGGATCGCTGCAGCCCTTTGAAGAAGCTTGATTTTGATAGAGAAAGAGGATCACACCATGAAACCATTTTTAGCAACGGATCTTACGGAGAATAAACAAAACACCCAGAAGGACGGCTTGGAATTCCTTGTACAACGTCCCTCTGCTGCCCTGACCCAGTCATTTGAAACGGCTGCGCAGAAAGCAATGGACACCGTCCACTTATCCAAGCTCCCAGGCATTCTACGAGCCGGACAGTGGCTCATGGGTGCAGCAGCCTTCCTCATCATTGTAGGGATCGTAAAATCCCTTATAAACGGCACCTCTCTTTCCGAAGCCTTCGATAATGCCTCCTTCCTGTTCTGGATCGCAGGAGGCTGCCTGGTCGGTTGGCTCATTCTTTTCCTGCTGTCAGCAAGGCGCTCTAAGAAGGTCTTAGAGCAGGAGGAAAGCACCCTTGCCTTCTCTAATCTGGATAATATCGTCAAC
This sequence comes from Oscillospiraceae bacterium, assembly GCA_017936205.1. Lineage (GTDB taxonomy): Bacteria > Bacillota > Clostridia > Oscillospirales > Oscillospiraceae > JAZOXB01. The sequence goes on along the minus strand of JAGBGB010000271.1, from coordinate 9,947 downwards.
AGCATTTGGGGGGATTTGGGTGTTCCTGCGACAGCCCCGGAAATAGACATTCTCAGCTTCTGCTACAAGAATAAGGAGGAAGAAATCAAGCCTGTAACCTCCGGTCTGGAGAACAGTCCCTATCATAACGAAGCCTTCCGCGTCTTCGCAGACGGTCAGATGCTGTACATTGCCGATCTTAGAGCAAAGTTCGCCATTCCCCGTAGCACCCTGCGCAGGATCCGCAGGATCGATAAGCGGATCGCTGCCATCGGCTGGAACAAAGAGGAAGGCATTAACACAGGAAGATACAAAGAATACAAGCTCCGACAGGATCAATACAACTGTGTATACTCCAAGCCCTACTACATTCTGGAATTCACCCACCGGGGGCAGGACTGGGGCATCTACTTCCCCAGCTACGAGCTGCCCATTCTCCAAGGTCTCACCGGGCTGACCGTAGAGTAGACCATTTCCCTATCCGAAAGAGAACCACCTCATAAGGACACTTCTATCCTATGAGGTGGTTCTTTTATTCGGTCTGGGTGGTCGGCTCAGTGGGAGCCTCGGTGGAGTCTGTTAGGTCGGTAGGCTCCGTCTCCGACTGGGTAGTCGAGGAGCTTTCGGTAGGAGTCGTCTCTGTAGCCTTAGGCTCCGTGGCTTGGGGCTCCGTGGTCTCGGGTACTGTGACTGTAGGCTCTACGGCTTCAGTCCCTGTTTCGTCGGTTTCCGACGGGTCAGGATCCTCCTCTACAGGTTTGGGGGCAGAGGGATAGGCTGCCCGATCCCAGTCGTAGCCTGTTGCCAGAAGCTCCTCGTCATAGAACAGCCGCAGCTCCTTCTCTCCCTCTACGATACAGCGCAGCAGATCCACATGGAAGGTCTCCTCTCCGATCTGCAGAATATTCCAGTAATAGGGCTGATCCCCCTTCTGCCCCTTGACAATGTAAGATCTCAGCCCCGCTGCCTCGCACTGCTCTTGGAAGAAAACAGAAAGGGATAGGTGGTGGGCAAGATCCTCAAACAGCAGGCTGTAGCAGGGCATGGAAGGCATCTGCTCCGCAATGGTATAGGGGCTCTGTTCCTCTATAGAGGACAGACCGTGACGATTGATCAGATAGCGGTAGAGCTGACGAGCACAACCTAACTCATTGCTGCCCATGGCCATATACCTGGCAGCGGAATCGAAGATGGTCCGGATAGATTGGAGCTTCGTACGCATAGCCTCCTTAGACTCCGGGTAAGCAAAGTGGAGCTCCAAAATGCGGCTTGTCCCCTTCTCCGGGTAGACTGTAGCAGAGAACTCCGGGATAGCAAGGATGGTTCTGGGATTCGCCAAACAGTAGTCTAAAATGTAAGTGGAAAAATCCTCATTCTTATAATTCTGGATCTTCAGGGTCAGGGAATTGCTAAAGCTCTCTAAAGCCTCGATGATCTTCAAGTAGGCAGCCTTATTGTCATTGACACGGACGATGGAATCGATCTCCGCAGCAGAACGGCGGAATACGATAGACATTTGGATGTACTGCTCCCCGTCCTGCTGCAGCAGCTCCCCTGTGGCGAAGTCAACAGCATAGGCTCCCGTGGGGTTCTGCCGAGTGGTAAACTCAATGGCTTCACTGAGATGCTGTTCCACATCTCCGTCGTAATCCCGAATCAGGATCAAGCCGCTCTCTTTCCAATTCTCGATGAGAGAGAGAATGGCACCACGGAGCTCCAACCGACTGCTGACCACAGGGAGCTCGTCGGGAAGTTCCGTAGGAGCTTGGGTAGGCTGTTCCACATGGGGGCGAATGGACAGATGGTCCCGATTCCGATGGATGCCGCAGCCGGTGAGGAGTAATAGCAGCATCAGGATCGGTAGCAAACGCTTCATGCTACCGCCTCCCTTACAGCTCGAAGCGGTCATAGCGTTTGAATCCCACACCCAACACCTGCTGGGCATCCTGCAGGATCACGAAGGCCGTGGGATCCACACGGTAGATCACTTCCTTCAGCTCTGCAAGCTGCTTCTTCTTCACCGCACACAGAAGGATCAGCTTGTCCTCCTGCTTGTAGTAGCCCCTGCCATTGAGCAGAGTAATGCCACGATCCACATCCTTGGAGATCGCCTTAGACACTTCTGCGTACTTGTCCGTAATGATGAAAGCTACCTTGGCATAGTCCAGGCTGTAGATCACATAGTCCAGCACCACCGAGGACAGGAACAGGGCAAGTGCGCTGTACAGAGTGTTGTTAAAATCCTGATAAACGATGCCTGTAGCAATGGCAGTACCCATATCGAACACCAGGATCAGCTTGCCAATGGGGCAGTTGCGGAATTTAAACTTCAACAAACGGGCAAGAATGTCCACCCCGCCTGTAGAGGCCCCGGCAAGGAACACAATACCCAAGCCCACGCCGATGATGGCAGCGCCAAAGATCACAGCGATCAGAGGCTCTACCTCAGGAATGGGCACCACCTTGCCCAGAAGGTCGAAGCCCAGCGCAGAGGCAGCCATACCCAGCATGGAGCCGAAGAAGAAGTATTTGCCGATCTTCTTAAAGCCCAACAGAAACAGAGGAATGTTAATAATAGCACTGACGGAACCAATGGTAATAAGCGGGTGCTTTGCCACATACTTGATCAGCATAGCAACACCGCTGATGCCGCCGCAGTTAATGCCCGCAGGCTCAAAGAACATGACGAAGCCTGTGGAGGAGATCAGACTGCCGATCACCACCAGCAGCATATTCCGTAGGATTTGCTTCTTTGTATATTCCATGATTTACAGCTCCAATTCCATCTGTTTTTCCTCTGCATCCTCGGGCTTCAACAAAGCACCGGCGGCAGGCAGGGATTTGGTACGGTAGCGGGACTGGTTGACAATGCCGCTGCCTTCTAATAAGGCAGCACGATGGAGCAGATGTTTCTTCTTTAGGGTCATAACAGCCACGCCCTGTGTGGCACGGGTGGTCTTAGGTGCAAGCTGTGCGGTCGAGAAGATCAGAGCACGATTTTCCGTGGAGTACAGTACCATCTGGACATCCTCCTTCAGTAGGAAGGCAGCCTTCAAGGGACTCTTGTCGCAGTATGCCCCCGTGAGCTTGCGGCGATTGGATTTCGTCTGATAGGTGGACAGCTCTACCTTGGTAACCTTTCCGTTCTCGTAGATGAAGATCATATTGCCGCTGTAATCTCCGGGGAAGCAAACCTGCAGGATCCCCTCGCCCTCATCGAAGCCTAATTTGCCCGGGAGATAGTCACCCAGCACAGAAGCCTTGCTGTCTTCGAAGTCAGAGCAGCGGGCTTTGTAGACCTGATACTTGTCGGTGAAGACCAGCATCTCCGCAGAATTCTGGGTTTCCAGAGAGAAGCTCAGGCTGTCACCCTCCTTGAACTTCTGTTCCCCTGACATACGCAGAGATTGGGGCGTGATCTTCTTGAAATACCCCTCCTTGGATACGAAGACCGTAATAGCATAATCGGGTACGGCTTCTTCCTCTTCGATGTCTCCACCGAAGACGATACCGGTTTTACGATCCTTGCCGTACTTATCTGCGATGGCATCTAATTCCTTAATAATAATATTACGAATCTTCCGTTCGCTACGGAGAATGTCCTCTAACTCTTGGATCTCCTCCTCCAGGCTGTCTACCTCTTGGGTGCGCTTGAGGATGTATTCCTTGTTGATGTTGCGCAGCTTGATCTCGGCTACATATTCTGCCTGAACCTTGTCAATGCCGAAGCCGATCATCAGATTGGGGATGACCTCTGCATCAGATTCTGTTTCCCGAATGATGCGGATGGCTTTGTCGATGTCTAACAGGATCCGCTTCAAGCCCTTAAGCAGGTGTAGCTTCTCGGACTTCTTCTGCTTCCGATGGTAGACTCGGCGGCGGACACATTCCGTACGCCAAGCCGTCCATTCCTCGATGATCTCACGAACGCCCAGCACTCTGGGCATCCCGGCGATGAGCAAATTGAAGTTGCAGCCGAAGCTGTCCAGCAGAGGGGTGGACTTAAAAAGCTTCTGCATGAGCTTGTCGGGATCTACTCCTCGCTTCAAGTCGATGGCAAGCTTCAAGCCGTTCAGGTCAGTTTCGTCACGCATATCAGAGATCTCACGAATCTTCCCTGCCTTGGTCAGCTCTGCGACCTTGTCGATAATAGCCTCCGTAGTGGTGGTGTAGGGGATCTCATAGATCTCGATCAGATTCCCTTCCTTCACATAACGCCAACGGGCACGGATCTTGATGCTGCCTCTGCCGGTGCGGTAGACCTCCTCCATTTCCTTAATATCATAGAGGATCTCGCCGCCGGTGGAAAAGTCCGGGGCAGGCATCAGCTCCAACAGATCGCAGTTGGGATTACGGATCCATGCGGCAGTGGCTTTGCAGACCTCCCGAAGATTGAAGGAACAAATATTGCTTGCCATACCAACGGCGATACCCATGTTGGCCGAAACCAGCACATTGGGGAATGCCGTGGGCAGCAGAGTGGGCTCCTCGGTAGTATTGTCATAATTGGGGACAAAATCCACAGTTTCTTCATCAATGTCACGGAACAGCTCCTGACAGATGGCTTCTAACTTAGCTTCCGTATATCGGGAGGCAGCATATGCCATATCTCGGGAGTACACCTTGCCGAAATTGCCCTTGGAATCCACGAAGGGAACCAGCAGTGTTTCGTTGCCACGGGCCAGACGGACCATAGTTTCATAGATGGCGCCGTCGCCGTGAGGGTTAAGCTGCATGGTCTTACCGACAATGGTAGCGGATTTTGTTTTGGGCCCGTTGAGCAGACCCATTTTGTACATGGTATACAGCAGCTTCCGATGAGAGGGCTTGAAGCCGTCGATCTCCGGAATGGCTCGGGATACAATGACACTCATGGCATAGGGCATATAGTTCAGGGTCAAGGTGTCCGTAATAGGCTGCTCCAGCACCTCTGCCCGCAGACCCTCCACACGGGAAGTGTCAATATTTTTCTTCAGTTCCGGTTCTTTCTTCTTTCTTGCCATATGATTACTTCCTTTTCAGGGAGATGAAATTCCCAGCATTTAAAACCATCCATCCAAGAGAGGAGGGGATGTTTGCGTTAACGGTGGAAAGCGGACAGCTGCCCATATAGGTAAATTCGTTTCTAACGCGCAGAGCTCTTTCAGCCAAGTTCCGATTTATCGTACCATTCGTAGGGGCGCGCATTGCGCGTCCGACAAACGCCAAGAATTGGTGGTTGTGAAAAATGTTTCGATTTTTGGGAAATACATTATTTTCGGTGGTTTTTGTGTTCATGGCGTTCCGTCATGAACCGGACGCGCAATGCGCGCCCCTACGCAGCGGTAAATCAAACTGTGCGACAAATCGGAATTTGAACGACAGCAGAGCCTAAGACGGAAACTGTCAGCTGTCCACTGTCCGTCTGGTCCTGTTACGGTCTGCGGAGGGTCAGGAGGATCAGCTCCGGGGTGTTGAACAGGCGGGGGATGCGGTGGCTGTTGCCTGCACCGCGACTGACTAACATGGTAGTGTTCTCTAAGCTGTAGAAGCCCTTGGTATATTCCGGGAAGAAGCCCTGTCCCGGCGCATACAATCCCCCCAGCAGAGGGAGGCGAAGCTGCCCGCCGTGAGCATGCCCGGAGAGCACCAGATCTGCTTGGGTGTAATTGCTAAAATAATGGGGCTTGTGGGACAGCAGCAGGGTGAAGCATTCCTCTCCCATTGGCTCCAGCAGCTTCTTCAGCGCCTGAGGCTCCCTTGCGGTGGGATCTGTCAGTCCCACCAGAATGCCTCCACGGAAGGAAACGGCCCTGTCTGCCAGCACGGTGGCGCCGATGGCTGCCAAATCTGACAGAAATCCTTGCAGCTCCGTCTCCTCCAATCGATGCTCGTGATTGCCGGTGCAGTAGCAAACAGGTGCAATGGTCACCAACCTCTCCACCAAGCGGATCCCGGCAGCAGGATCGGTAAAGGTGCTGTCGATCAGATCCCCTGTGATCATAATGGCATCCGGCTTGCAGTTGCGAAGGGCATTCAGAAGCTTCTCATTGTCCTTGCCAAAGGACTGTCCATGCAGATCCGACAGCTGCAAGATCCGCAGTCCATCCATAGCAGAGGGAAGGGCTTCGCTTTCATAAACATACTTTGTCACTGTGAAATGGCAGTTCTCCCAGAGAAAATATGCCAAACAGCACAGAAAGAATGCAACAAGAATATAAATCATTTTCGCTTTCATCTATGTGACAGGATCTGCGGCTCAGGAAATATCTGCCATATCCAGATACAGGCTGCCATTTTCCGCAATATATTCCTTACGACCGCTCAGGTTATCTCCAAGGAGCAGATCGAAGTAAATAGCAGTCTTCTCTGCATCCTCCGGCATGATCTTGATCAGGCGGCGAGTTTCCGGGTTCATGGTGGTCATCCACATCATTTCCGGCTCGTTCTCGCCGAGGCCCTTGGATCGGGCAATGGTATACTTCTGGGATCCGATGGACTTCAGGATCTCAGCCTTCTCTGATTCACTGTAGGCGAACCAGGTCTTGTCCTTGGTGTTGATCTCGAAGAGGGGGGATTCTGCAATATATACATAGCCCTCACGGATCAGGGTGGGAACCAGTCTGTACAGCATGGTCAGGATCAGGGTGCGGATCTGGAAGCCGTCAACATCCGCATCGGTACAGATAATGATCTTGTTCCAGCGCAGGGCATCCAGACTGAAAGCGGTCAGGTCCTTCACTCTCTTATCCTTGGTCTCCACGCCACAGCCCATAACTCGGAGCAGGTCAGTGATGATGTCGCTCTTGAAGATCCTGCCATAGTCCGCCTTCAGGCAGTTGAGGATCTTGCCTCGGACAGGCATAATGCCCTGGAATTCCGCATCACGGGACTGTTTTACAGAGCCCATAGCGGAATCGCCCTCGACAATATACAGCTCCCGTCTGCTGGCATCCCGACTGCGGCAGTCCACAAACTTCTGCACACGGTTGGCAATGTCCAGAGTGCCGGATAGCTTCTTCTTCACTGTAATACGGGCATGCTCCGCAGTCTCACGGCTGCGTTTATTGATCAGGATCTGATCTGCGATCTTGTCCGCCTCTGCCTTGTTCTCAATGAAGTAGACCTGCAGACGGGAGCGGAAGAATTCCGTCATCGCCTCCTGAATGAACTTGTTGTTAATGGACTTCTTGGTCTGGTTCTCGTAGGAGGTCTGGGTGGAGAAGCAGTTGGTCACAATGACCAAGCAATCTGCAACATCCTGGAAGGTGATCTTGCTTTCGTTCTTGGTATACTTACCGTTCTGCTTCAGGTAGGCATCAACGGCATAGACGAAGGCGTTGCGTACCGCCCGATCAGGGGCGCCGCCGTGCTCCAGCCAAGAGGAGTTGTGATAGTATTCCAGGCGGTTCAGATTCCGTGAGAAGCACACTGCAGCAGTGAGCTTGACCTTGTACTCCGGCTTGTCTGCACGGTCACGACCCTTCCGCTCTGTTTCCCAATACTGGGGCATGGTGAAGGAATTCCCCTCTGTCAGCTCGTTAATGTAATCCACAATGCCCTTCTCATAGCAGAATTCTGTAGTCTCAAACTTACTGCCCACCTGATTACGGAAACGGAAGGTAATGCCTGCATTGACCACAGCCTGCCGCTTCAGGACGTCCAGATAGTATTCCACAGGAATATTGATCTCCGTAAAAACATCCAGATCCGGCTTCCAATGGAAGAGAGAGCCGGTCTTCTTCCGATCCGCAGGCTCCTTCTTCATTTTTCCTACAATTCGGCCCCGTTCAAAGTGGAGGCTGTACTTATAGCCGTCACGGTAGATTCGCGCATCGAAGAATTCCGAGGCATACTGGGTAGCACAGGTGCCCAAACCGTTGAGGCCAAGAGAATATTCATAGTTGGTGCCTGCAGCACTCTTGTCGTACTTGCCGCCGGCATACATTTCGCAGAAGACCAGCTCCCAGTTGTAGCACTGCTCCTTCTCGTTCCAGTCCACGGGGCAGCCTCTGCCGAAGTCTTCTACTTCAATGCTCTGGTCTGCATAACGGGTCACAATAATCAGGTCGCCATGACCCTCACGAGCCTCGTCAATGGCATTGGAAAGGATCTCGAACACAGCATGCTGACAGCCGATAAGATCGTCAGAGCCAAAAATAACCGCAGGGCGCAAGCGCACTCGATCTTCATTTTTCAGGGAGGTAATACTTTCGTTTCCGTAGCTTTGTTTCTTTGCCATAATGCTCCTCACAAATCTTGGGCAGAGCTCCCATGCCCTCCCCTCTGTTCTTCTGCAAGCTTCCGAAAAAAACGGAAATTGCACATTCTCTACCATTATAATAAGTATAGTATATCCTTCCTTGGGGAAAAAGTCAAGTATTCCAAACTCCTGAAAAAAACTTACGGTTACCACTTGTTTTTTTATACAGAATCGAGTATGATAATAAGGATTATAAAAGACACAGGAGGAAGGGTTATGAGTCACGAGAGCCATAAAAGCTCCAAGAAAAAGAAACGCCGTCGCGGTAAAAAGTCGGCACTGGAAAAGGCACTCATAGGCACAGCCTTTTGCTTAGCTCTGTTAGTAGCCTGCTTTGCAGTGTATGTCATGAGTCAGGGCTCAGGGATCCCGTCCTCTTCCGTAGGCGAGATCGCCACACAGCTTGCAGCCAATGAGGAGTCTACGGAGCCGGAAGAAACAGAACCTACCACCACTGAAACGGAGCCTACCACTACAGAGGAACCCACCACAGAGGAGCCTACAGAAACCGAGCCCCCCATTGAGCCCCATGTAGAGAAGGCTATGGCATTGATGGAAGGTCTGACTGTAGAAGAAAAGATCTGGCAGATGATCTTCCTGACCCCGGACGAGCTGACCGACACCACCGGTCCCACCGTAGCCGGAGAGGGAACCAAGGAAGCTGTTCAGACCTATCCTGTAGGCGGTCTGGTATACTTCGGGGAGCATATTGTGGGAACCGAGCAGATCACCACCATGATCGCCAACACCCAGAGCTATTCCAAGATCCCCCTCTTTATGGGTGTTGATGAAGAGGGCGGATACGTATCCCGACTGAACAAGATCAATGTGACCCCTTGGACAGATCCCATGAAGACCTATGGAGATGCCGGTGACGAGCAGGCTGTTTATGATCTGGGCGCACAGTTTGCAGAGCAGATCGCAAGCGTAGGCTTTAATCTGGACTTCGCTCCTGTAGCAGATGTGGTGACCAATCCCTATAATACGGAGATCGGCAGCCGCTCCTTCAGCGATGATCCTCAGGTAGCAGCCCGCATGGTAGCACAGATGGTCAAGGGCTTGCAGGACGGGAATATGATCTCCTGCCTGAAGCACTTCCCCGGACACGGTAGCACCTCCTCTGACTCTCACTACGGCAGCTCCACCAGCGAGCGCACTGCTGAGGAGCTGCGAGAGCTGGAATTCATCCCCTTCCGTGCAGGCATCGAGGCGGGCGCAGAGCTGGTTATGATCTCCCATATGTCCCTGCCCAACGTAACCGGGAATAACGAGCCCTGCGACTTTTCCTATGATGTAGTCACCGGAATGCTGCGACAGGAGCTGGGCTTCGAGGGTCTGATCGTGACGGACTCCCATGAAATGGGCGCCATTTCCTACTACTACGATTGCGGCGAGGCTGCTCTGCGAGCAGTGCAGGCAGGCTGCGATGTGGTTCTTATGCCCGAGGACAAGGAAGATGCCTTCAATGCCCTCAAGACCGCCCTTGACGAGGGCACACTCACCGAGGAACGAATCAACGAAAGCGTCCTACGGATCCTGAGCCTGAAGTACAAGTACGGCATCATTGCCGAATAACCCGATCCATATGCGGCTGTCCCAAACACGGGACAGCCGCTTTTCCTCACCAAATTCCGATTTATCGAGCTGTTAGCAATCGTATAAGCTGTCAAATTACGCACCATTCCGTAGCGGCGGACGACTCTGTCCGCCCATGGCACCGGCGTCA